>QHSV01000290.1 GCA_003221655.1 Candidatus Rokuibacteriota bacterium | reverse complement strand
CAACTTCATCCGGGACATCATCCTGGAGCACAACGCCAGCGGGCGCTTTGGCGGCGCGGTGATCACGCGCTTTCCGCCCGAGCCGAACGGTTATCTGCACATCGGCCACGCCGAGGCGATCTCAATCGACTTCGGCCTGGCCCGGGAGTTCGGCGGCCGCTGCCACCTGCGCTTCGACGACACCAACCCCATCAAGGAGAGTCAGGAGTACGTCGACTCGATCATCGACACCGTCCGCTGGCTCGGCTTCGACTGGGGCAAGCACCTCTACTACGCGAGCGATTACTTCGAGCAGCTCTACGCGTGGGCCGTGCAGCTCATCGAGGCGGGGAAGGCCTACGTGGACGATCTCACGCCCGATCAGATGTCCGAGTACCGCGGCACCTTGACCGAGCCGGGCCGAGAGAGTCCGTACCGCGATCGCTCCATCGAGGAGAACCTGGACCTGTTCCGCCGCATGCGCGCGGGCGAGTTCGAAGACGGGGCCCGGACCCTGCGCGCGAAGATCGACATGGCCTCGGGCAACTTCAACCTGCGCGATCCCGTCATGTACCGGATCCGGAAGGCCACGCACCATCGCACGGGTGACGCCTGGTGCATCTACCCCATGTACGACTGGGCCCACGGCCAATCCGATTCGATCGAGGGCGTCACGCACTCGATCTGCACGCTCGAGTACGAGGACCACCGACCGCTCTACGACTGGTACCTCGACCAGCTCGGCGTGCATCATCCACAGCAGATCGAGTTCGCGCGCCTGAACCTCTCGCACACCATCATGGCCAAGCGGAAGCTCCTCGAGCTCGTCCAGCAGGGCCTCGTCTCCGGCTGGGACGACCCGCGCATGTGGACGCTCGCGGGCCTGCGCCGCCGCGGCTATACCCCGGAAGCTATCCGCGACTTCGCCGAGCGCGTCGGCGTCGCCAAGGCCGCCAAGGTCGTGGACATCGCGTTCCTCGAGCACTGCCTGCGCGAGGATCTTAATCGTCGCGCCGATCGGCGGATGGCCGTGCTGCGGCCGCTCAAGGTCGTGATCGAGAACTATCCGGAGGGGCAGGTCGGGGAGATGGAGGCTGTCAACAACCCCGAGGACCCGGCGGCCGGCAGCCGCAGGGTGCCCTTCTCCCGCGTCCTGTATATCGAGCAGGACGACTTCCGCGATCCGGCGCCGCCGAAGTACTTCCGGCTCTCGCCCGGTGCCGAGGTGCGTCTGCGCTACGCCTACATCGTCAAGTGCACGGGCGTCGAGCGCGACGCCTCCGGGCAAGTGGTGACGGTGCGCTGCACCTACGACGCGGACTCGCGTGGCGGCGACTCCCGCGGGCGCAAGGTGAAGGGGACCATCCACTGGGTGTCGGCGTCGCATTCGATCCCCGCCGAAGTGCGACTCTACGATCACCTCTTCAGCGTGCCTAAGCCCGACGACGCGGACGACTGGAAGACCGTCCTCAACCCACGCTCGCTCGAGGTCGTCCGCGGCGCCCGCCTCGAACCGGCGCTGGCCGGCGCCGACCGGGGCTCGCGTTTCCAATTCGAGCGCCAGGGCTACTTCTGCGTGGATGCGCGCGATTCGGCGCCGGCGCGGCTGGTATTCAACCGCACCGTCGGGCTGCGCGACACGTGGGCGAAGATCGAGAAGGGGGCTGGATAGCGGATGGTTGATGCCTCCTCAAGCTTCGAGGTACAACAGGGGCGCCACTGGATGTGTTCATGAACAAACGCGTCGTCATCACAGGCCTCGGTGTGGTCTCTCCGATCGGGATCGGTGTCGGGGAGTTCTGGAAGGCCGCGCTGGCGGGAGACTGCGGGATCAGCGCGGTCCCGGCATTCGACAGCTTGCCGATGGAGGCCTACCGTTCCAGGGTGGTGGGCCGGGTGCCGAACTTCAATCCCGCGACATACTTGGACTCAGCGCAGGCAGAACGCCTGGACCGCTACGCTCAGTTCGGGCTGGTGGCCGCCAAGGAGGCGATCACCGACGCGGCGTTGCGGATGGACCAGGAAGCTCCCTACCGCGTGGGAGTGATCGTCGGCGCCGGCATGGGCGCGATGACCTTGGGCGAGCGCGAGCTCACCAAGCTTTACCTGGAACTCAAACCGAATCGCGTGCCCCCCAATTTCATTCCGGCCATCACGATGAACTCCGTCTCGGGGCTGATCGCCCTCGCGCACGGGGCCAAGGGTCCCAACTACACGATCTCCACCGCCTGCTCATCGAGCGCGCACGCGATCGGCCAGGCCCTGGTTGCCATCCGGACCGCGCAAGCGGACGTGGTGATCGTCGTGGGGGCGGACGCGAGCATCACCCCGCTGGTCCTTGCAGGCTTCGGCTCCCTCCGCGCGCTGTCGACACGGTACAACGACGATCCGCGCCGGGCGTCCCGGCCGTTCGATCGCGGGCGCGACGGATTCGTGCTGGGCGAAGGCGCCGGCGCGTTGATCCTGGAGTCTCTCCCCCACGCCCGAAAGCGTGGCGCGCGGATCTATGCCGAGGTCGCCGGGTACGCCGCCACCAGCGAAGCCTACAACATGGTGATTCCCCGCGAGGACGGGGCGGAGATGGCCGCCACGATGTCCCTGGCGCTTCGGGACGCGCGGCTCGCTCCCGCCCAGGTGGATTACGTAAACGCCCATGCCACGTCCACGATCCGCGGAGATGAGGTTGAAATCCGGGGAATCCGACGCCTGCTGAAGACACGAGCGAGCAAGGTGGTGGTCAGCGCCACGAAGTCCATGATCGGCCACACCCTGGGCGCCGCAGGTTGCCTCGGGGCTGTCGCGACGACAATGGCGATTCAGAGCGGCCTGGTCCACCCCACGATCAACTACGAGGATCCCGATCCCGAGTGCCAGCTTCCGGGTATCGCCGGCAAGCTGCAGGAGCGCCGCATCAAGGTCGCCCTCGTCAACGCGTTCGGGTTCGGCAGCAACAACTCCTCGCTCGTGCTGAAACGGTACGATTAACCGAGAAAGGGCGCCATCGTATGACGGTCAACACCGAGATTGCTGAGCGACTTCGCGCCACGCTGGCGAAGGAGCTGAAGCAGGACGTCACGTCGATCACCCCCGAACACACGCTTCGCGGCGACCTGGGGTTGAACTCTCTGGATGCGATCGAGCTGATGTTCAGGATCGAGGAGGAATTCGATTTGTCCATTCCCGACGACGACATTCAAGGGCTGGTCAAGGTCGGGGACGTGATCGAGTACCTGGAACGTCGATTGGCCCCAGCGGCCCCGGCGCCGCGCGCGACCCCGGCTGCCGCGCCGCCGCGCCCGACGCCCGCCGCGAAGGCCCCCGCCAAGAAGGCCAAAGCAAAAGCATCGCGCCGTCATGCCTGAGGGGCCTCCCGTTGTCCGACTGGGTGACATACAGCGAGTCATCGGAGGAGAGCTCGTCGGATCCGGGGAGGAGAACTTTTCGGGGGTGTCCAGCCTGGAAGAGGCCGGCCCACGGGACCTGGCCTATGTCACCGCCGACCGTTATATTCCCGCGGCCCTCAAGTCCAGGGCCGGCGCCTTCATCACCCATCGTCCGCTCCCGGAGCTGAAGCGGCCCCACATCGTTGTGCCGCACCCTGCCCATGCCGTCGTGACGGTGATCCATCGATTTTTCACCGCCCCGTTCAAGCCCCGCGGGATCGCCGAGCCGATCGCTCGCGGGGTCGACGTCCGCATCGGTGCGGATCCGTCCATCTGGCCCTTCGTCACCCTCGGCGACCGGGTCACCCTGGGCGCGAGGGTGACGCTCTACTCCGGTGTATTCATCGGCGATGATGTCACGGTCGGCGACGACACCGTGCTCTCCCCCAACGTGACGGTCCTCGACCGCTGCCAGATCGGGAGCCGCGTACGCGTTCACAGCGGGAGCGTGATCGGGAGCGACGGATTCGGCTACGTCCAGCACGGCGGGCGCCACTACCGGATGCCGCAGCTGGGCATCGTGGTCATCGAGGATGACGTGGACCTGGGCGCCAACGTGACCGTCGATCGCGCCACGTTCGGCCGGACCGTCGTCAAGCGCGGCACGAAGGTCGACAACCTCGTGCAGATCGCCCATAACGTCACGGTTGGAGAGGACAGCCTCCTCGTGGCGCAGTCCGGGATCGCCGGCAGCTCGTCCTTGGGGCACCACGTGGTGATGGGAGGACAGGCGGGCATCGGCGATCATCTGACGATCGGCGATATGACCATGATCGCGGCGCGGTCCGGGGTGAGCCGCCACACCGAGCCCGGCCAGATCGTCTCCGGCAATCCGGCGATTCCTCATACGGTTGCGCTCAGGGCCTACAGTGTGATTCCCCACCTACCCGAGCTTCGCCAGCAGGTTCGCGACCTCGAACGGCGCGTCCGCGCCCTCGAGTCCGCGCCGCAGGCGCCGCGGCACAAGGGAAAACGCAGGAGCCGCGCGGGCTAGCGGACAGCCGGGGATCGCTCCGTCGCCTCGAGCGGGCGCGCCACCATGATGCCGGTGTGCGTCGACACGCCCGCGAGGTACGTCGCGAGATCCTCGTCGAGGGTGACCGCCTTCCGGGTGGTCGACGCATGGAGCAGCCGCAGCGCTCCGGCCGCCTCCCGGTAGCACAGCCCCGCGTGCGCACAGTCCAGACCGTCGATCGTCGTGGTGATGCCGACGATGTCGCCCGTCATCAGGAGGGGTCGGGCCGCCGCGATCTTCTCCTTCGGCAGATAGTGCATCTCGCGCGCATTGATGTCGGCCTCCACGCGCGCGATCTTCCGAACCAGCGCGGGATTGGCCTTGAGCTGCCGATAGGCCTCGGGATGCGCGCTCATGAAGCTGACGCGCTTGGTGAAGCGAGCCGCGCCCGGTAGCTCGCGCGTGATCAGGCGGACCACGCGCTTGTCTTCGTTGTCGACGAACCAGTCGCTCATGTAGTGGAGCCGCGAGGCGTAGTCGGTCAGCTGGCCGCGCCGGTATCTGGTGAAGGTGACTTCCGCCAGCAGCGCCTCCGGCGTGAGCCCGCCGCGGCCCAGCATGCGCGCGAACGCGAGCGTGCTCTCAAAGAACGTGACACAGTCGAGGCCACGGAGGTTGACCGAGCAGACCTCGCGATCCTCGTAGAGCTCCAGTGTGCCGTCGACGTACGGCGTGTCGCGGAGTGCCATGCCGATGGCGCCGGACCGCTCGCCGATCGGCCGCTCGGCCCACCTGTGCTCGCGCGCCTGCATCACGAGCCGGTCGAACGTCTCGCGGCCGGTGACGACGGCTGCGTCGCGCTCACCCCCGGGCACGCGGTCCGGCCCCGTGATCGCGAGCGCCCCGGCACCGAGGAGAACCCTGGACACGAGGGTAAGAAAGGCTCGCCGGCCCGGCGTCGCGTCATTCATCGCGTCTATAGAATCGCATGGTCAGGCCCGCGCGGCCGAGCGCCGAGCCACTTCTTCGGCGAGGGCGCGATGTTCGGCGCAGCCGATCACCGAGGCGTCGGGCCGGGGTCCGGCGGTGTCGATGAGGCGTCGAACCGCCTGGCGGCGCCGTAGCGCCGGGGCGAGGTCGAGGGAGCCCCGGTCGATGTCATGACCGATCGCCGTCAGCGTTTCGCGTCGAGCATCGGCACGCCGGCAGACGAGCGCGAGATCGCCGCCCGCGCTCAGGAACCGGCGAGCCGCGCCGGGGATACCCCAGGTGCCGGCGACGGCGGCCATCTCGAGGTCGTCGCTGAGGACGAGGCCGGAGAAGTTGAGATGCCGCCGGAGCAGGCGGCCGATGACTTCGGGTGAGAGTGACGCGGGGAGTTCGGGGTCGAGCGCACGGTATCGCACGTGGGCGACCAGCACCGCCGGGCAGCCGGCTCCGAGCGCTGCGAGGAACGGGATGAGGTCCCCGCGCTTCAGGTCGTCCAGGGTGGCGTCGATCTCCGGCAACTCCTCATGCGAGTCGACCGCCGTGCGTCCGTGCCCGGGGAAGTGCTTGGCGACAGGGAGAAGCCCCTCACCGAGCATCGCCTCGACGAACGCGACGCCGTACCCGGCGACGGCATCCGGAGCCGTCCCGAATGCCCGGTCGCCGATCACCGCGCTCGCCGAATTGACCAGGCAGTCGAGTACCGGCGCCAGCCCAGAGTCGAAGCCGGCGGCACGAAGCTCGCGGGCCATGGCTCGCGCCACAGCCGCGGCCAGGCGCAGGTCGCCGGAGCGTCCAACCGTTGCCGGCGGCGGAAACCGGGTAAACGGAGGGGGCAGGCGATGCACCCGTCCACCCTCGTGATCGACCATGACGAGAACATCGGGGCCGAGCCGTCGCGCGGCCGCCGTGAGCGCCAGCACCGTCTCGAGGCTCGGACAGTTGCGCGCGAACAGGATGACGCCCCCGAGCCCCGACTGCTCGGCCAGCGCGGCGAGATCGTCGGGAATCGCCGTCCCGTCGAATCCGACGGCAAGTGCATGTCCGGGCCCGGGTGCCACACTGCGATCCTACGGCATGGGTCATCTTCTAGAAAACTCGCGGTGGACCGGCTATGCTCACGACGCGTCAGCTCGAGAGGAGCGCCCACGTGCCCAGGGTGAACATCTCCGTCCCCGGCATCCCGCGGCCGCTGGCGAACTACACGCCGGCCGCCCGCGCCGGCAATCTCGTCTTCGCGGCCGGTCAGCTCGCGAGCGACTTCAACGAAGGCGTGGCCGCCGAGGCGCGCATCCATCCCGCGTTTCCGTACTACGGCTCCGCGATCAAGAAACAGACGCGCTATGTCCTGGAAAATCTCGCCCAAACATTCAACGCGGCGGGCACGTCGCTGAGCCACGTGGTGAAGGCGCAGGTGTTTCACACGGATCTCGCGAACTTCAGCGGCTTCGACGAGGTGTGGACGGAGTTCTTTCCGGAACCGCCGCCGCGGACGACGATCGGCGCGACCGGGCTCCTCGTCCCCGGCACCCTTGTCGAGATCGACCTGATCGCCACCGTGCCAACGGTCGCCGGCCGCGCGACCCAGTCGGACGCCCCACGCCCTCTGGCGAATTACTCAGAGGCTGTCGTGGTCGGCGATCTCGTCTTTGCCGCGGGCCAGCTCGCCAGTGACTTCAAGACGGGCGTGCCGCGAGAGGCGCGCGGGAATCCGGCCTTTCCTTACTACGGCTCTGACATCAAGCGTCAGACGCGGTACGTGCTCGAGAATCTGGCGCGGACGTTCAAGAGCGCGGGCACATCGTTGGACCGCGTGGTGAAGGCGCAGGTGTTCCACACGGACCTGAACAACTTCTTCGCGTTCGACGAGGTCTGGCGGGAATTCTTTCCCACGCCGCCACCGCGGACGACCGTCGGCACGACCGGCCTGCTCGTGAAGGACACGCTGGTGGAGATCGACCTGATCGCGGCGCTGCCCTCGGCCAGGGTGCAACCGGTCGGGGTGGCCGACATTCCGAAGCCGCTGGCGCACTACACGCCAGCGACGCGGGTGGGGGATCTCGTCTTCGCCGCCGGCCAGATCGCCAGCGACTACACGACGGGTGTGCCCCGCGAGGCGCGTGTCGACCCGGCGTTCCCCTACTACGGCTCGGACATCAAGCGCCAGACGCGGTACGTGCTCGAAAATCTGGCGAAGACGCTCAAGGCGGCTGGCACCTCGCTGGACCACGTGGTCAAGGCGCAGGTGTTCCACACGGATCTCGCGAACTTCGCCGGCTTCGACGAGGTGTGGAAGGAATTCTTCCCCACGCCGCCGCCGCGCACCACCGTGGGTACGACGGGCCTGCTGGTGCCGGGCACCCTGGTCGAGATTGACCTCATCGCGGCCATGCCCTGAGCCCGTCAGCGCCC
>QHSV01000289.1 GCA_003221655.1 Candidatus Rokuibacteriota bacterium | reverse complement strand
CTTGATCTTGCCCTGGATGTCGGCCGCCCAGGCGGGCGGCGCCAGCACCATGACGATGGCGACAGCAGCCAGTGCCAGAACGCTGCACACTCTCTTCATCGGGCTTCCTCCTGAAGTCGGGAATTTTTCTACGCGGGGGACGTGCGGCGATACGCCGCACAGCGTACCCGCCTGCGCGACAGAGCAATGCGCGTGCCCCGCGCGCGGCGAAAGAAGTAGGCGGGCAAATTACCGAGAGTTAGCATGATCGAGAGCCAGCGCCAGCCCCGAGTTGAAAATGACTGTCAGCGGGGGAACATGCCGGTAACTTTTACATGGCAACCGACAATGTCTGCGCGAGCATCGATGCTGCTCGCGAGCACCCTCGCCCTCGTCGTTGCGGGCTGTGTGACCGCGGGGCCGCCGAGCCGTGAGGAGGTGCTCCAGAAGATCCTGCCTTCCACAGTGCAGATCGTTGTCGAACAGCGCGAGGGGCGTCGCATCAAGAGTGGGTCCGGCGTGGCCATCGCCTCGCGCCGAACTGGTGTGGGTGCTTCCTGTTTCGTTCTCACCAGCGGGCACACGTTCTCGGGGCTCGCGGGCAAGATGGAGATCTACGCGGTCTTCGGTCGTCATCGGGGCCCCGGCCAGAAGGCGCGGGCGCTGCTCGTTGCCTCCCGCGACGACAGCATCGACCTGGCGCTCCTTCGCGCCGAGAGCGATCAGTGCGACACCGTGTCGCTGGCCTCGGCTCCTGTCCTCGGCGAGTCCATCTGGGTCATCGGGTTCCCGCTAGGCCGCCAGATCATGGTGTCGAGCGGCATCGTGAGCCAGGTCGGCCTCGAGAGCGCCAGCGATCCGGGCACCCCCGCCCGGCTCATCGTCGACGCACCCGTGAGCTATGGCGTGAGCGGTGGAGGCGTTTTCGACGCGCGCACCGGGCGACTGATCGGTCTGGTGGAGGGCTTCAGCACCGCGCGCCTGATGGCCCAGGGTCCGACGCCGGAGTGGTATATCGACGTGCCCGTCCCGGGGCAGACGCTCGTCACTCCTCTCGCCGACATCAGGCGGTTCCTCGACGAATTCGAGCAGGCGGACCTCCTGCGGCCCTGACGAGCCGCCGTGATTGTCCTGGCGTTTTGGCCGCCTCTGGCGTAACCTGCCTGGACAGGCAAACGGACCGACCCCGAACTTACTGTCACAGGAGAGACGCCATGCCGAAGATCAAGCACATCGCCCTCTCGACCCAGGATGTGGACAAGACGGCCAAGTTCTACATCGAGGTGTTCGGCATGAAGGAGATCGCGAAGATCGACAGTCCGGGCGCCCGGGGCTACTACCTGAGCGACGGCGACCTCAATCTGGCGATCCTCAACTTCAAGAACGACGCGGTGGCTGGCGTCGAGCGCGGCAAGGGCTGGAGCGGCATCCATCATATCGGCTTTCAGGTGGAGAGCTTGGAGGCGATCACCGAGAGGCTGAAGGCCGCCGGTTCTTCGCCCCGTGACGACATCAACCAGGCCCTTGGCGTCGGCCACGCCGGCCATCGGTATGCCAACGTCGAGGTGAAGTACAGCGGCCCCGACGGAGTGACGGTCGACGTCTCGGAGACCGGCTGGGTCGGCACCTCCGGGCTCGAGTAGCTCAGACTAGATCAGTCGAACATCCGGGGGGCGAACGCAGCCCCCCGGATTCGCCCCATCGGGGATCACTCGACCTCTTTTCCCGATTTGTCGGCTTCACGCCGGTCCTGCGCGTCGCGAAATTTCTACCATAGAGTATGATGTCCCCTATGGTAGATACCCCGGCCGGACGGGGACCGCGGCTGTCGTCAGGGCTCGACATGGCCGGGCTCGGTGCCCGTCTTCGGATGGAGCGACTACGCCGGCGGCTCTCGCTCCATGATCTGGAGGCGCGTACCGGCGTGAGCCGCAGCATGCTTTCCGAAGTGGAGCGCGGGAGCAAGGTGCCGACGGTTCTCGTGCTCGATCGCATCGCGACAGGGCTCGACACCAGCATCGCGCGCCTGCTCGGCGAGGAGCGCGCGACGCGGGTCGTCGTGCTGCGCCGCGGCGAGCACGACACGGCGCACGACCCGTCGGGCTGGGAACGGCGCATCCTCTCGCCCGTCCTGCCGGGGGTGGAGTTCGAGCTCATGCGCACGACCATCCCGGGCGGCGTGGACGCCGGGGAGTTCGCCGCGCACGCGCCGGGCTCGCGCGAGTACCTCGCGATGGAGCGCGGCCTGCTGCGCCTCACGATCGACGGCATCGAGCACCTGCTACGCGCCGGCGACAGCATCTACTACGCCGGGGACTGCCGGCACGCCTTCGCCAACCCCGGCGAAGGGCCGTGCGTCTACTACCTCGCGATGGAGCTCGGCCGGCATCGTCCTTCCGTTCGACCGCGCCGTAGCGACAGGAGACGAACGCGATGACGTCACGAGTCCAGAAGATCGCGCCGCCCGCCCTCGATCCCGAGCACTTCCGCCGTCTCGCGCACGAAACGGTCGATCTCGTGGCCGACTATCTGGCCGGTGTCAGCACGCGGCCGGTCTTCAGGCCCATGACGCCCGCCGAGCGGGCCACGCTGATGCAGGAGCCCCTCGGCGCGGCCGGCGTCGGTCCCGAGGTTCTGCTGGAGCGTGTCCGCGCGGCCGTCCTCCCGCACGCCATGGGCAACGGCCACCCGCGCTTCTTCGGCTGGGTGAACTCGGCACCAGCGCCGATCGGGGTGCTCGCCGATTTCCTCGCCGCCGCGCTGAATCCGAGCTGCGCGGGCGGCGACCACGCGGCCGTCTACGTCGAGCGCGCGGCGGTGCGCTGGCTCATGGAGCTGATCGGTTTTCCGACGGAGGGCAGCATGGGGCTCCTGGCCAGCGGTGGCTCGGCGGCGACGCTCATCGCTCTCGCAGCCGCTCGCCACCGGGCCGCGATCGCCGACGGCTGGAACGTGCGACGCGACGGGCTGCAGCGGGCGCGTCCGCCGTTCGTTCTCTATGTTGCGGAGGAGGGACATAGCTGCATCCAGAAGGCCGCTGAGCTGCTGGGCCTGGGCACCGACGCGATTCAGAGGATTGCGACCGACGAGAACTACCGGATGGACGTGGGCGCGCTCCGCGCCGCCGTCGCCGCCGATCGCGCGGTGGGCAAGCGTCCGTTCTGCGTCGTGGCGAGCGCGGGCACCGTCAGCACGGGCGCCATCGACCCGCTGGCTGAGCTCGCCGACCTCTGTGCCGCCGAGCGGCTCTGGCTTCACGTCGACGGCGCCTACGGAGCGGTCGGTGCCGCGCTGCCAACCCAGCGCGCGCGCTTCGCGGGTCTCGAGCGCGCCGACTCGATCGCGCTGGATCCCCACAAGTGGCTGTCCGTCCCGGTGGAATGCGGCGCGGTCCTCGTCCGCGACGGCAGCATCCTGAGGTCGGCGTTCAGCCTCGTCCCCGACTATCTGCGCACGGAGCCCGACCGCGGCTTCGGTGGGCTGCCGTGGTACTCCGAATTTGGTATCCAGCAGACCCGGGGCTTCCGCGCTCTCAAGCTCTGGATGACGTTCCAGCACCTGGGCCGCGACGGCGTTCGCGACCTGATCGCGCGACATCTGGCACTCGCCCGGCACCTCGCCGAGCTGGTGGATGCGGCGCCCGACCTCGAGCGCCTGGCCGCCGTGGAGCTCTCGATCGTCTGCTTTCGCTACGCGCCCGCGCGCCTGCGCGGCGACGCCGGCGCGCTCGACACCCTCAACGAGCGGCTGATGCAGGAGCAGAGCGGAGATCAGAAGGAAGCCGCCCGAGATGGGGCGTGACACGAAGATGCCGAAGCTGCCGGTCGACAGGATGAGCGACTGACGCAGAGCTTCCTCCATCATCGGTCCGATCACCATCGCCAGGATCAAGGGAGCGCCCTCGTAGTCGAATTTCTTCAGCAGATAACCGACGATCCCGAAGACCCACATCACGATCCCGTCGCCGATGTTGTTGCCGACGCTGTAGGCACCGATGAGACAGAACAGCAGAATGAGTGGATACATGGTGGCGTACGGCACGCGCAGGAGCCGGGCCCACAGCGGGATGAGCGGAAGATTCAACACGAGCAGCATCGCGTTGCCGATGTACATGCTGGTGATGATCCCCCAGAAGACATCGGGCGCCTGCTTGACCAGGAGCGGGCCGGGCTGGAGCCCGTGGATCATCAGCGCCCCCAGGAGAATCGCCATGACCGCGTTGGCCGGAATGCCCAGTGTGAGAAGCGGGATGAACGCGCCGCCGGCCGCGGCGTTGTTCGCTGCCTCGGGACCGGCCACGCCTTCGATGGCCCCGGCGCCGAATCGCTCCGGGTGCCTGGACGCTCGCTTCTCCACGGCGTAGGACGCGAACGAGGCGATGATGGCGCCGGCGCCGGGCAGGATGCCGAGCAAGAACCCCAGCACCGAGCCGCGCAGGATGGGCGTCGTCGACAACCGCCAGTCTTCGCGCGTGGGAAGGAGACCTTTCGTCGGTGGGGCGAAGATCTCTTTCTGCTGGTACCGCTGCTCGAGGTTGAGCAGGACCTCGGAGATTCCGAAGAGTCCCATGATGACCGGGACCAGTCCGAGGCCGTCTTCGAGCGTCCGAATCCCGAACGTGAACCGAAACCGCCCGCTGATCGTGTCCTGACCCACGGTCCCGCAGAGCAGGCCCACGGCTGCCATCATGAGCGCCTTCACCGTCGACTCGCGCGCGAAGTAGGTGAGCAGCGTCAGGCCCAGGACCATGAGGGCGAAGTATTCCGGCGGCCCGAATCTCAACGTCACCCGGGCCAGGAACGGCGCCAGAAACGTCAAGGCGACGACACTCAGCGTCCCGGCGATGAACGACCCGAACGCGGCAATGCCCAGCGCTGCGCCGGCTCGTCCTTGACGGGCCATGGCGTGACCGTCGAGGCACGTGACGACGGACGCCGCCTCGCCGGGAATATTGACGAGGATGGACGTGGTCGAGCCGCCGTACATCGCGCCGTAGTAGATCCCGGCCAGCATGATGATGGCGGAGACCGGAGAGGCCGCAAACGTGGAGGGCAGCAGGAGCGCGATGGCCGCCGCGGGGCCCAACCCGGGCAGGACCCCCACCAGGGTTCCGATGAAGACGCCGATGAAGCAGTACAGAAGATTGATCGGCTGGAGCGCGATCTGGAGCCCGTACAGAACGCCGTGAAAAATCTCCACGCTCAGAACCCGAATGGGCCCGGCGGGAGCTGGGTCTTCAGCCAGAGCTGGAAGAGCACATAGGACGCGAGGGCTCCGACCCCCGCGGAGACGACGCTGAACGCCCAGGTCAGCCGTTCCAGGCGAAACAGGAGCAGAAGGAAGAGGAACGTGACGGCCACGAACCCGAGCGTCTCCAGCAGCAGGAGGTAGCCGAGGAGCGCCCCGACCACGACGAGAGGCTTCGACGATTCGGACCGGGCCCGCGAGCCCCCTGCGGCATCTCGTCCGCGTGAGCTGACGACGAGGACAATCGAGAGCAGTCCGAGCACGACTCCGCCCCAGAACGGAAAGAATCCTGCCCCGGGGCGATTGAGGTTTCCGAGCTTGAGCGAGAGTCCCTGAACGGCGGCGAAGATCGCGACGGCCAGCCAGAACAGACCGCTGACCAGATCGCGCGGCATGGCCTCCTACTTCACCAGCCCGGCCTTCTTCGCGAGCTCCTCGACGGTGCGATGCTCCTCCCGTATCTCGGCGACGAGCTTCTCGGGAGGCGCGTAGTCTTGCAGGATTCCGAAGCTCACGAGCTTGGCTGCGACCGCCGGGTCCTTCGCGACCTTTTCGATGGAGGCGAGCAGGGTCCGGGTCACCTCCGCCGGCACGCCTGCGGGCGCAAAGAAGGCGAGCCAGACGCCGAGCAGGTTCTGGCGATAGCCGAGCTGGGGCAGCGTGGGGATGTCCGGGAACCCCGGGAACGCGTTCGAGACGACCATCCCCCTCACCGCTCCACTTTTCACATGGCTGCTCAGTGCTCCGAGCGAGAACGCTCCGCCTTCCACGTGCCCGCCCAGGAGCGCGGTGATCCCGGGCGCTCCGCCCTTGAACGGCACCATGGTCAGGCCCGCTCCGGTGAGCGCGTTGATCATCTCGACGTTGAGGTGCCCCACGGATCCCGTCCCCACCGTGCCCACGCGGACCTTCCCCGGATTCTTCTTCGCGAACTCGATCATCTCCGGGAAGCTCCGGTAGGGTGCGTCCTCACGAACCGCGACGAGGATGGGCGTCCGTGTGGTCAATCCGAGGGGCGTCAGATCCTTCAGGGGATCGTACGTCACCGACTCGGGATTCAGAATTCTGGCCGACACGACCGCGGCGTTCGGGGGTGAGCAGGATGGTGTACCCGTCCTTCTTGGCCTTGACCACGCTGTCCGTGCCGATCGCCATCCCCGCACCGGGTCGATTCACCGGGACGACCGGCACCTTGAGGAGCTTGGCCAGTTCCTCCGCCATGGTGCGGCCCGCGACATCGGTTGCGTCCCCCGGCGCCAGGGGGATCACCAGCGTGATGGGCCCGCTCGGGTAGCTCTGCGCGGCGGCGCGCGGTGTGGCGCTCGAGACAAGGACGACGGTCGCCAGGAGACTCAGGAGAGTGCGCATGATGGCAAGCAAGCTAGCCTACGTCTCCCCGGCGGGCAAGTCATGTCTCCCACCAGCGGGCGATCTCGGCCTCGAGGGCGGTCGGATCCGCGTAACGGCGCTCGACGTCGCCGATGAACCTCTCGGCCTCCGCCTCGGTCGGCACGAGGTCGCGGGGCGCGACCGCGAAATCGTAGACCGAAAGGTTCTCGGTCGGCAGGATCACATCGTGGACCAGGGTGTCGGCGTTTCGATGGCGCAGCACCCTCTCGTAGACTCGCGCGTAGACGGCCGGATCGTACGGCACCGATCTCGCGTCGACGCCGCGATCCGGCGCTTCGCTCCCGACGGCCCGCGCCGCGGGCGACTCGAGGGCGCGGGCAATGCCCGCGAGGTCACACCAGAGGTCACGCAGCACGTGCGGAGGTGCGTCCTCGCGCTCGCGCGGATGACGCGGGCTCGCGGCCCGGCGCTCGCGCTCGGCCTCGAGGAAGAGCCGGACTTCACGCGAGGGCACCGCGATCACGAACCGGCACGACGCGGCGGTCAGCAGCGCTTCGGCGCCGTCGTCGCGGCGGCGCACCAGCTCGATGAACCGGTTGCCGGCAAGGGGCGTCTCGCCGACCAGCAGATGCTCCGATTCCCGATAGCGGGCATTCCACTCGACGAGGGCCTCGCGCACCCAGAGCCCGGCCGCCTTCCGGATGACCGGGTGCGTGACGCCCGCGGCCAGGGGATAGCGTCGGCCGGCGGGGCTCGCCTCGAACACCGGCCGCGCGACGTCCCACTGGAGGAGATGGATGCGCCGCCCGGCGCCACCGGCGAGGTGCACGAGTTGGTGAATGAGGAGGCTCTTGCCCGTGCCGGGCAGCCCTGCGAAAAAGACAAGACGCTGGCCGGCCAGATGGCCGACCCGTTCCGCGAGCCGGCCGTCGGCATGTACCACCAGACGAGGACCGACCTCAGCTTCCGTAACCCAACCAGACGAGCAGTCGGCCTGGCGGGAACGGCACCCCCAGGCCCTTCTCGAAGAGGCCGTACACGAATGCGAAGCCGGCGAGGCTCAGGACGACGCTGATCGGCCAGCGCTCGCGGGCGGCTCTCAGGTAGAGAACGGTCGTGAGCAGCGTGGCGAGTGAAAAGCCGAGAAGCCAGATCCCGACGTACATCCCGAGAATCCACCCGCAGATCGCGGCGATTCGGCGCGCCGGGTCTCGTGGTGGCGCTGCGGCGGCTTCGCGACTGTCCGCGCGCATGCCACGGCGGCGCGCGGTGAGCTCGCCGGCGAAATGGACGCTCGCCAGGAGCAGGGAGGCCGTGGTGATCGTCCATGGGAACAGCCCGGCGCGCGCGTCGAAGCGGCGGCTCTCCCACAGGGCTGCCGCGAAGAGGATCACAAGGCACAGGTTGAACGTGGTCGCGCCGTCGAGCTTCCAGCCCTGTGCAGGCGCTTCGGGTGCTTCCGCGGCCGCCCCGAGCGGCGTCCGCCGGCGCCGCCGATGTCGCACGATCGGAACGACGAAGCCGACCGTGATGACACCGAAGATGATCAGCACACCCGGGCGGAGGAGCCACCCGGCGCCGTAATTGTCGGTGGAGAGAAAGAGCCGGTTTTCGGCCAGCGGACCGAGCACGAGGCCGAGGAGCAGCGGCGGCCGCGGCCAGTCGAGCTTCGACATGCCCCAGCCGAGGGCGCCGAACGCCAGGACGACGCCGAGATCTTCGAAGACGTTCTTCTCGGCGAATGCGCCGACGTACACCAGGATCATGATGAACGGCACCAGCAGCGTGCCGCGGATCTGGGTGATCCGGGCCAGCGGGCCCATGAACGTCAGGCAAATGCCGACCGTGATGACGTTGGCGACAACGATGGTCCACACCATCGCCAGCGTCACCGACAAGTGGCCCTTCGGCGCCGGCGTCAGCATCGCGGGCCCCGGCACCAGACCCTGGATGAAGAACGCGCCCATGAGAATGGCGGTCGCCACGCTCGCGGGCACGCCGAACGCCACCGTCGTGACCAGGCTGCCCCCGAGCGAAGAATTGTTGGCCGCGCCGGGACCGAGCACGCCTTCCACCGCGCCCTTGCCGAACCGTTCCCGGCCGGGCGAGCTCTGGACGGCGTGCGCGTAGGCCAGCCACTGGGTTGTTGCCGCGCCCAGCCCCGGAATGATCGAGATGAATGTCCCGAGCGCGCTGCAGCGGATCACGAGCCGCCAGTGACGGAAGGTGTCGCGCACCCCCTCCCACACGCCGCCGACACGGCCCACGTCGAGCTTCGCAATACTCGACCCTGCGATCGCCATCTCGATCAGCTCCGGAACGGCGTAGAAGCCGATGGTGACCGGGACGAGCCCGATCCCGTCCCAGAGGAAGAGCTGACCGAAGGTGTAGCGCTGGGTGCCCGTCACCGGGTTGAGACCGATCGTGGCGAGCCAGAGGCCGAGCCCGCCGGCCAGCAATCCCTTCAGGACGGCCTCCCCGCTCAGCGAGGCGACGAAGGTGATGCCGAGCACGGCCAGCATGAAGAACTCCGGCGAGCCGAGGGTGAGCACGAGCGGACGCACGACGGGGATCGCCAACCCGAGGACGAGGGCGCCGAACACCGCGCCGATGAGCGAGCTCATCATCGCCGCGCCGAGGGCTCGCCCGGCCTCGCCGTTCTTGGCCATGGCGTGGCCGTCGACGATGGTGGCGGCCGTGGTCGGCTCGCCCGGGATCCCGAACAGGATCGACGTGATGTCGCCCGTGGTGGCGGTGACCGCCAGCATTCCCAGGAGGAAGGCGAACGCCTCGACCGGCGTCATCTTGAAGACGAACGGCAGCATGAGCGCCAGCGTGGTGGGCCCGCCAAGGCCCGGGAGCAGTCCGACGACGAAGCCGAGCGCCATGCCGATCAGCATCAGCCCGAAGGTCGGCCACGCGAAGACCTGGACGAGTCCGGTGGCGCTGGCGTGCAGGACGTCGATCGGCGAGGCTCCTTTCGCCGGGGATGCTACCACGCGCCGGCTTGACAAGCCGACGCGGGTCGGGTTACTAACGAACGTTAGGTAGGTATGGCCACGATCGTCGCCACGCACGAGCGCGCCGCGGCCGCCGAGCGGATTCTGCGCGCGGCGATCGCCCTCTTCCGCGTGCGCGGCTATCACGGCAGCTCCATGCGCACGCTGGCGCGGGGGCTCCGCATGGAGGCGGCGAGCCTCTACTATCACTTCGGGTCCAAACAGGAAATCCTCTTTGCGATCCTCGACCGCACGCTCGACGATTTGCTTCACGGCGTGGGACGGGCCGTGGCGGCGGTGGAGGGCCCCGAGGCGCGATTGCGGGCGGCCGTGCGCTTCCACGTGCTCTTCCACGCGCACAGCCAGCACGAGGCCTTCTTGAGCCACAGCGAGCTGCGCTCGCTGACCCAGGGCAATCTGCGCCTCGTCCTCACCCGGCGCGACGAGTACGAGCGCGTGTTCCGCAGTCTGCTCACATCGGGCGTCCGGGCGGGCGTCTTCCAGGTGTCGGACGTGAGGCTGACCGCCATGGCGATCCTCACGATGTGCACCGGGGTGGCGACGTGGTTTTCGGACCGCGGCCGGCTCGCCCCCGAATCGATCGCCGACCGCTATGTCGAGATGATCTTGCGCAGCGTCAAGCGTTGCCCGAAGGGGTCCCCGTCATGACCACGGACAGACCGTTCACGGACAAGCTCGAAGCACCCGACGTGCCGAAGATGCCGGACGAGTATCAGGCACTGCTCAAGCGCGTGCTGCGCATCCAGGCCGACTGCGAGATCGGCGGCCCGCATCTCTACGTGAACCAGTGGCTCCTGACGGCGCCGTCGGCGGACGACCAGTGGATGCTCGCCAAGGTCGCCGGCGAGGAGATCGACCACTTTCGCAAGATGAACCGGCTCCTCAACGACCTGGGCGAGGACGCCTCCGAGCTGATGTACATCGAGAAGTCCCGACGCGACCTCGAGGCCTTCCGGCAGGCGATGCCGACGTGGGCGGACGTGGCCGCGTTCGGGTTCCTGATCGATCGCGTCGGCCAGTACCAGCTCGAAGAGTTCGTCGGCTGCTCCTACGCGCCGCTCGACCGTGCGTTACCGAGGATCATTCAGGAGGAAAGGACGCACGTGGGCTACGGCCTCGTGAAACTCCGCGACATGATGCGGACCGAGGAAGGGAAGGCTCTGGCCCAGGCGGCGGTGGACCGGTGGTACCCGCGGGGGCTCGACATGTTCGGGCGGTCGAACTCGACACGAGCGGCCCGATATCAATACTGGGGGCTCAAGCGACGGTCGAACGAAGCGGCGCGAACCGAGTACGTGGCCGAGGTGGCGGTACAAATCGAGGCGCTCGGGCTGCGCGTACCCGACGCGACGTCGGGCCGCCATTTCCGCTGAGGCCCGCCATGACACCGAACGTGCTCGAGAAGGCCCTCCGTGACGTGGTGATCGCCAACCGCATCCTCGCGCACGAGGGCGTGGTCGACGCCTACGGCCACGTCAGCGTGCGCCATCCACTCGACCCGACGCGCTACCTGCTGTCGCGCTCGCGCGCCCCCGAGCTCGTCGAGCGCGGCGACATCGTCGAGTTCGACCTCGAGGGCAAGTCGGTGGGCGGCGACACGCGCGCGCCGTATCTCGAGCGGTTCATCCACGGCGCGATCTACGAGGCGCGGCCCGACGTTCAGGCGGTCGTGCACGCTCACGCCGAGGCGGTGCTGCCGTTCACCATCTCGGCGACGCCGCTCCGGCCCGTCGTGCACATGGCGAGCTTCATCGGAGCGCGCATCCCCGTGTGGGACATCCGGGACAATTTCGGCGACACCAATCTCCTGGTGGTGAACATGGCACAGGGACGCGACCTGGCGCGCGGTCTCGGCGGCGAGCGTGTCGCCTTGATGCGGGGGCACGGGTTCGTCGCGGCCGGGCGCTCGCTCCCGGAGGCCATCCGGATCGGTGTCTACATGCCGGTCAACGCTCGGGTGCTCCTGGACGCCTTGCGCCTCGGCGAGGTCACGGCGCTGTCGCGCGGAGAGATCGAGGCGCACGCGTCCATGAAGCCCGACGACCCGGCCATGTGGCGGGCGTGGGAGTACTGGGCCGTGCGGGCGGGCTGCGGCGACCTGCTCAGCGCCCGGACCTGACCTGGCCGACCGGCGCGAGCTCGTAGAGCCGTCGGGTGTTCAGGTAGAGGATCTTGCGCTTCGACTCCACGCTCAGGTCTTCGCGGGTGGCGAGCTCGTGGATGTTCTCGGGAAAGTCGTGGTCCCAGTGGGGCACGTCGCTCGCATAGAAGATGATGTCGTTGCCCAGTCGGCGCACGACCTCGGGCACGGACTTCTCGTCCCCCTCGGCGGCGAAGAAGAGCTGTCCGGATCGCAGATAGTCGCTGGGCTTCTTGCGACAGAGCGGTGCCTCGACCGCGCGCTTGGCCCACTCCTCGTCCATGCGGTCCATCCAGAACGGGAGCCAGGAGCACCCCGCCTCCATGAAGCCGATCCGGAGACTCGGATACTTCTCCGGCACGCCTTCGAAGATCATGCCGGTGAGCTGGATCATCTGGGCCACGGGATGAGACAGCGTGTGCACCTCGATGAACTTGTCGAAGCCGTCGGCGCCGAAGAAGTGCGGGCCGCGGACGGTGGCGTGACAGGCCACCATCGATCCGAGCCGCTCCGCTTCCGCGTAGATAGGATGAAAGTCCGGGTGTCCGAGCGGCAGCCGGAGCCCGACCGCCGGTGCGAACGCGCCCGACATGCCGAGCTCGGTGACCGCGCGGCGCAGCTCCTTCACCGCCTCGGGCACGTCCTGGAACGGGAGCAGCGCCACCCCCTTCAGCCGTGGGCTCACGGTCAGGAACTCCTGGTGGAGGAAGTTGTTGTAGGCGCGACAGAGCGCCACCGCGAAGTCGAGCTCGCGCACCCACCCGATGGCGAGCCCGCCCGTCGGATAGAGGACGGTCGACTCCACGCCCCCCTCGTCCATGATCTTGAGCCAGGATTTCGCGTCGTTCACGCTGCTCCCCAGCTTCCCGCCGAGGGAGCGGTCCCAGCCGTCCTCCGGATAATGGGAGCGGCGCGCGGCCCAACGACCGCGTTCACCCTGCGGTCCGTCGAAATACGGGCGGAGCTGCTCGGTCGTCTCGGTGATGTGGCCGTCGGCATCGTTCACACTGAACTCGACCATCGCGGCCTCCCCTCGGGGTGTGGTATCAAGCGGTCAGCCCTTCGGTGCCCCAGGGCCGGACCACCCGGATTCTGGCCGACGTGACGGGCAATGGCAAGCTGCGCTGACCCAGGAGGAACGGTGTGATGACTGCCGCGGCGGTGTTCATTTTCGCCCCTGTCGACGAAGCGCGAGACAGCCACAAGAGACTCGAGGCGGAGGGATGTGAGCTGCGCCTGGGGAAAGCCTCCTGGGACACGCCGCAGGGCAACAGCGAGCCCGAGCTGATCCGCATGGCGCAGGGGACTCACGCGCTCATGGGCACGTCCATCCGGAACGTGCCCATCAGCCGGAAGATCATGGAGAGCTCGCCCGAGCTCCGGATCGTCGCCAAATACACGATCGGTGTCGACGACGTGGACGTCGAGGCGGCGACGGACATGGGGATCCTGGTTTGCCACGGACCGACCGAATCGAACTGGGGCGGCGTGGCCGAAGGCACGATCACCGCCATGCTCACCATGCTGAAGAGAGTCCGGGAGCGCGATCGGCATCTCAAGGACGGCGGAACCTGGCGGGATCAGCAGCTCCAGGGAACCTACTTCGGCTCCCGCGCCGACGGTTACGCGGGCATCACCATCGGGTTGATCGGTCTCGGCAGGATCGGCAGCCGCATCGCCACCCTGATGCGTCCGTGGAAGATGAGGATCCTGGCCACCGACCCGTACGTGCCCGAGAGCAAGTTCTCCGAGCACGGCGTGGCCCGCGTGGATCTGCCGACGTTGCTCCGCGAGTCGGACGTGGTGAGCCTGCACGTCGTTCTGACGCGGGAGACCCGGCACATGATCGGGGTCGAGCAGCTCGCGCTGATGAAGCGCAAGGCGATCCTGATCAACACCTCGCGCGGCCCCTGCGTGCAGGAGCCGGCGCTCATCGAGGCCCTGCTCAAGGGACAGATCGGCGGCGCCGCGCTCGACGTGTTCGAGGAGGAGCCGCTGGCGCTCGACAGCCAGCTGCGCAATCTCGGCGACAAGGTGTTGCTCTCGCCCCACATGGTCTCGTCCAACGTGGGAAGCGGACTCGGCCCGGGCATCCAGTGGGCGACCGAGTCGGTGCTTCGCGCCCTGCGTGGTGAAGTGCCCGACAACGTCTACAACAAAGAGGTAATCCCGCGCTGGGAGCGTCGCTTCGGCGGCAAGAGCGTGTGGTAGAGATGCGAGGAGGAAAGATATGCCGCACATTCCTTATGTCGACCCGTCGGCGGTCACCGACCCGGAGATCCTGGGCTATCTGGAGCGCGCGCGTCGCGAAGGGACGCCCCGGCCGGAGAGCCAGGCGATCCGCGCCAACAACCCGAGTGTGATCCGCGCGTTCTCGCAGGCCTGGGAGCTGACGTTCCGGCAAGGCGTCTGCGATCATGCCATCAAAGAGCTCTGCCGCGTCTACGTCTCCAAGTCCATCGAGTGCGAGTACTGAGGGGTGCAGCGCTCCGTCCAGGCCGGACGGAAAGGGCTGACGGAAGAGAAATACGACGATCTCCTGCTCTTCGCTGATTCGCCGAAATTCACCGAGCGTGAGAAGGTGGCCCTCACCTACGCGAGCTCGATCATCTGGAACGCGGAGATCGCGGACGAGGCGCTGTGGACGAAGCTGCACCAGCACTTCTCGAACGCCGAGCTGGTCGAGCTCGGCTTCTTCATCGCGCTCACGCTGGGGCAGCAACGGTGGATCAAGACGTTGGGCATCGGACACCGCGAGGTGCTGGCCGACACGAGCACAGGGCTCGCGCCGGCGTCCGCCGCCAGAGCCGGAAGCCGCTCAACGATCGAGTGACGTGACCGCCTGGCGCTTCAGGAGACGGCCAGTACCTTCTTGACGTTGTCCAGGGTCTTCACACAGGCGACGGCCGCCTCTGCGCCCTTGACCCTGAAATGGTCATGGAAAAACTTCTGGTGCGCGTCGTCGTGTTCATGGAAACTCTGCGGGGTGAGAACGAGCGATATGATGGGCACTTCGGTCTCGAGCTGCACTCTCATGAGGGCGTCGAGGACGGTCTGGGCCACGAACTCATGCCGATAGATACCACCGTTGACGACGAACCCAGCCGCGACGATGGTTGAATACGTTCCCGTCTTGGCCAGGAGTTTTGCTTGCAGTGGAATCTCGAGACTTCCGGGCACTTCGTACAGGTCGATTTGTGCGGCGGACACGCCATGTCTCTCGATTTCGGCGACGAATGAGTCGCGGCCCTCATCGACGACTTCCCGGTGCCAGCACGCCTGAACAAACGCGATTCGCTTCGAGGTCGTGGAGCTGTCCATGGGTGTTTAGCCCTCCCTGCCCGTCAATTCACCTGCACCTTGAAAGATCCGGGACTCCCGGAACCGATCGACGGTGCCGCGCGTGTTGTCGGTCAGCGCGAACACTTCGTAGAACTCGATGTGCGGATGCATGCCGTAGCGCTCGACGATCCCGGCGAGCCACGGCCCGCTGTAGAACGCCTTCGCGTCATCGAGGGTTGCCCACTGATAGACGCCGCCCGCCCCGCCGCTCTCGCTCCAGATGAAGTGTTTGCTGATCAAGCCCCTCACCTGCTGGAATTCGGGTGCGATCTTGTGAAAGTGCTCTCGGCAGGCTGCGTAGTCGATATGCGGCGGCAGCTGGAGTCTCGTCGAAGCTGACGATGTCGGCCTGCGGGAAGGTCAGCAGGACGGGCTCGTCCATGACGACCACGCCCGACTCCATGCGGTTCAGCATGACCGCCAGGAATGCTTCGCCATGCGAGCGCGTGTGAAGCGAGCGTCCCCCGTAACGAGAGTACGGGTCGCCCCGGAAGTCCGGGTCGGCGCGACGTTGGTCCAGCAGCGATGCGAAGTGGGCCTGGAATTCGGCTCGGAAGAAGTACCCGTCCCTGGGACGTCGGGCGAAGGAAAAGCGCAGCGCGCCACCGAGCGCGCTGTGCTCCTCGGGGCCATGGTGGTCGGCAGCTTCGTTGCGGCCACCGCCCGAGACCGGGAATCCGCACGCCTCGGCGATGGCCTCGACCAGCGTGGACTTACCCGAGCCGTTCTCGCCGACCAGGTACGTCACGGCGGTGTTGAAGGACAGGTCGAGGCTCCGGACGAACGGAAGACCGTACGGGAACCCCTCAAACGTCGGCACGCGCTCGGGAACGACGCGGATCCTCTTGAGGAAGGGGGCTCCCATCATCTCGGGGGAAACGTGGGCATGACGCGGCTGGCGAAGAGCTCGAGCGTCCGCAGCGCCTCTTTGTCGCCGATCCCGCCGAAGTTGATCTGCATGGAGGGCTCGAACTCGCCGAAGACGTCGAGGTGGTACTCGAGCTGCTTGATCACTTCCTCCGGCGTCCCGATCAGCGCCTGACGGTCCTCCAGCATCGACTCGATGGTCGTTTTGGCGATCGACTCGACCATCTTGCCGTAGTTCCCGTACTGGCTGGCTTGGTGGGTTGCCCACGAGCTCACGGCTTCGCTGAAGACCTCGATGTAGCGCTCGACGCGGGGCCGCGCGCCCTCGACCGCCTCCTTGTGGGTCTCGGCCACGTAGCAGTGAAGCGAGCTCTGGACCTGCTCCGTGCCTGGTGGATGCCCGGCCTCGCGCCAGGCCTGGCGGTAGGCGCGGACCATGTCTCGCACCTTCTCGAGGCTCCCGGCGTAGGGCACGATCATCACGTGGTATCCGCGCCGGCCCGCCCAGATGAACGACTCGACCGACGCGACCGAGGCGACCCA
>QHSV01000288.1 GCA_003221655.1 Candidatus Rokuibacteriota bacterium | reverse complement strand
ATCTCGCGGTCCTCGTTCCTGCGTGGTTGTTTCCACGGCATTCTCCTTTTGTTGGTCCGGCCAGTGACTCCTCGGCTCACCTGGTGTCGCCGTCGAGGGGCTCGCCATTAATGTCGATGAAGACGATCGGCTCCGCGCCGGCCGCCCGTTGCACCCAGATCGCGGAGGCCACGGCACCCGTCCGGCAGTCGAGTCCCTGCCAGATACCGCCCGTCGGCGACCGATCGCGTCGACTGCGCGTGACCTCACGCTTGTATTCCGCGAACCCTTCGTGCCCGAGGGCCTCGACGACGTCGAGAGGCTGCGCCGCCCACGCGTGCTCGTTCTCCGACCATTGCATCTTGCCGTGCTGGCGAAGCTCGTTCAGGTGCTGGAGATCTCCCACGGTGCCGCCCATCGTCCGCCTCCTCTCGACGTCGCCTAAGAAAGCAGCTGCTTGTCGGCGCCGGCCGCCGTACTCTTCAGATCCCAGATACCGCTCGTTCGGTTACCGCGTTGTGACGACTCGATCACCAGCTCGTGACGTCCCGGGGCGCAGCGCTCGTTCTTCGCGCCCGGAACGGGCAGCAATAGACTTGCCAGTCGGCCGAACGAAATGGCGGCGCACGCAAATGCGCGAGGACAACGCGGTTCGCCGAGCGGGGCCGGTGTAGCTCCCGCGAGGCTTTGCGCATCTCTGCCGATAAAACGGTCACGCTCGCCGAGTCTCTGCTCATGCGGCACGCAGAGCGTGGCGAACAATGGCGCGTGTGGCCGTCGAGGAGCGTGAGTGAGTCAATCCGCCACACCGAAAAACGCTGCCCGCCAGCGCGGCATTTTTTCGGGCTCGGCCGTGCCGCCACGTCGCTTCGCCCGGTGACCGCGACGGCTCGTTTGCCGAACGCGTCTGTCTGCACTGAATTCCAGAGGAGGAGCGGGCATGCCCGCACGTCACAAGCGCCAGGGCGACGATTTCGACCGCGCGCCCGCAGGCCCGGATGCGCGTCGCGCCCGGGAGATCGTGGGCGCCTCCGCGCCGATGCGAGAGATGTTCGACACGGTCGCCCGCGTGGCCCGAACCCGGAGCACCGTGCTCATCCAGGGAGAGACCGGCACGGGGAAGGAGCTGATCGCGCGGGCCATCCATGCGGCGAGCCCGCGAGCCGACCGCGCCTTCGTGCCCTTCGATTGCAGCGCCCTGGCCGAGGGCGTACTGGAATCCGAGCTCTTCGGACACGTCAGAGGCGCCTTCACGGGAGCGGTCATCGACAAGCGTGGGCTGTTCGAGGCGGCGGACGGCGGGACGTGCTTCCTCGACGAGGTCGGCGAGATCAGCGCGTGCGTTCAGGCGAAGCTCCTCAGGGTCCTGCAGGAGCACGAGGTCAAGCGAGTGGGAGGCACCGGCAGCTTCGGGGTGGATGTCCGGGTCATCGCGGCGACCAACCGGGATCTGGCGGCGCTGGTCGCGAGCGGAAAGTTCCGGGAAGACCTCTTTTATCGCCTCAGCGTGGTCACGCTCCACGTGCCGCCGCTGCGCGAGCGACGCGAGGACGTCGCGCTCCTCGCCGCCCATTTCCTCCGGAGGTACGCGGCCGAGAACGCCAAGGCCGTTTCCGACATCGCTCCCGAGACCATGGCGCGGCTGGTCGCGTACGACTGGCCCGGAAACGTCCGCGAGCTCGAGCACGCCATCGAGCGCGCGATCGCGATGACGACGACCTCGGTGCTGCTTCCCGGGGATCTGCCGCCGAAGTGTGTCGAGGCGGCGGGCCCGTCCGGTGGGGCGACCGCCGGAGCGTCTTTGAGCCTTCGCGGGGTCGTCACCCGCCACGTCTACCGCGTCCTGCGGGAGGCGCGATGGAACAAGAAGCTCGCGGCCCAACTGCTCGGCATTCACCGGAGGACGCTCTACCGGCTGACGAAGCGGTACGGGATCAGCCTGAGCGAGCGCCAGCGTGAGCGTGACGGGCGCGAGTGAGACCAACCACCTCACGCGCGCGACCGCGTGGCCGTGGGAGGAGCGAGGCTCCTCCCACGGCGCAGCGCGCCTACGCCGTCGGGCGAGCCACGAAGCCGTAGCGCGCGTTCGTGCGCGCGCCGCCCGCGGCGAGGTATTCCGCTTTGATCGCGACGATCTTGTCGGCGGTGATGCCGTGAGCAGTCTTGGGGCGCAGACCATAGAGGCGCGCCGAGTTGCCGCCGAAGACGGCGCGCTTCACGGGGCCGTCGGCGGGCCCCAGCGGCTTGAAGCCGTGTTTCTTCTGCATGTCCTCAGGAATCTCGAGCCGGCGCAACGCCTCGATCTGCCACTGGGGCGAGCCGTACCAGAGTGAATCGGTGCCCCAGATGACATGGTCGGAGCCGAGACCCTTCACCAGCGTGCCGATGAAGGCGGCGGCAAAGCGCGGGTTCGCGACGGCGCACGTCGCGAACGCGGTCCCCACCTCGCCGTAGACGTTCTTCACGCCGAGCTTGCTCGGAATCTCGGCCAGGTCGGTCGCCCACTTGATGCGACCGGTCTGCTCGAACTCGGCAAGCACGGCGTCGGGCTTCTCCATGAAGGGGCGAAGCGCCCCGTGGTACATGACGAAGTTGATCTTGGGCCAGTCCTTGGCCGCCTTGCCGACGTCCTTGACGGTCGCGTACTCCCAGACCTCGGGCCAGGACGTCTCGTAGTCGGCCGGCAGAAGGCCCTTGTGAATGCAAACGGTCGTGATGCCGGACTTCACGGCCTTCTCGTAGAAGGGGTACATGAGCTTGTCGTCGTCCAGCCACCAGTACGAGCCCAGCTTGGAGGGGAACAGCGGGTCGCCGATGGTGTAACCCTTCCAGCTGTCGGGCTTGAGCGTCGTGATCGCGCGGTCCACCTCCTCCATCCACCCCTGCTTCTTGGGCGTGAACACGGCGTGGGCCAGGAGGCGTCGGGAGCCGGAGATCTTGTTGATGGACGCGCGGGCGGCGGCGATCTGGTCGTTGGTCAGGAGATCCCAGCTCGGGTCGTCGAAGGGGGCGCCCGAGAGCAGCGCCACCTTGGTGTCGCTATCGACGAAGATCTCCTTGACGTAGTTCTCGAACTTGTACCGGGCGAGCGTGTTCTCGCCCCACAGCTTCGGGTTCCAGTTCTGCTTGGCGTACTTGGCCAGGTCGAGCAGCCCTTCCTGCTTGAAGTCGTCGCGGACGAAGTGCGTCTGGGCGTCCACGATGAACTGTCCGGAGAGCGCCTGGGCCCGCATGTCGGCGACGCCCGGCGTGGCCGCTTCCGCGCGGCTCACCTCGAACACGGGGCCGAACACGTCGTTCATGGCGAGGAAGGCCGCTGCCATGCCGGCGCTCGAGGCCAGGAACTGACGGCGGTTCAGCCCGTGTCGCGGGGCCAGATCGCCGGCGAGCTCTTTCACACGCGCCTCGACGCGGCGCTGCTCTCGGGTCTGGGGCAGGGGGTTGTACTCGCCGTTCGACACGATCTGGGTGGGCACCGGGCCTCGGTAGGCGGCCACCTCGGCCGGCGCCGTGCGCTTCAGCTCCTCGTCACTGAGGTAGTGCGGCATCGCTCTCCTCCTTCTGCCTCGAAGGCTGCAGGGTGGGGTCAAGGATGACCTTGCCGAGCGGCTCGTTCGTTTCGACGAGACGGTGAGCCGCCGCCGCGTCTCGGAGCGGCAGGATGCGATCGATGAGGACTCTGAGCGCCCCGGCACTGGCCAATCGAAGTGAGCGCTCCAGATCTTCTCGGCGCTCTGCGCCCAGCCCGCTGATGACCCGAAGACGTTGCTGGTAGAGGCGCTTCACGTCGAGGGTGACGAGCCCGCCACCATGAGCGCCGACCGTCACGAGTCGGCCTCCCGGCGCGAGACCGTTGAACGCGCCCGGCCACAGGGCGGGATCAGCGATGTTTTCGAAGACCACGTCCACTCCGCGACCTTCGGTGATCCGCATGACCTCCCGCTCGAGATCATGCCGGCGGTAATTCACCCCGAAATCGGCGCCGAGAGACACGGCGGCCTGGACACGCTGGTCCGTGCCGGCGGCCGCGACCACGTGAGCCCCCAGCGTCTTCGCGACTTGCACAAGGCAACTGCCCAGGCCGCCGGCGGCGCCCATGACCAGCGCCCAGTCTCCTTTCTTGAGATCAGCCAGATAGCACTCGCCGAAGGCCAGGGGAAAGTGTCGCGCGATGACCGTCGCGTGGGCGAAGGAAAGCCCCTCGGGAACGGGCACACAGTTGACGGCGGGGATCTTCAGATACTCCGCATATCCACCCCAGCACTGAACCCCGAGCATCCTTCGCCTCGTACAGCTGCCCTGGTTTCCGTCTGTGCAGTGCTGGCAGCTCCCACAGCCGACACCGCCGAAAATGGCGACACGGTCGTTGACCTTCGCCAGGTCGACGCGAGGGCCCACGTCAACGACAATTCCTGACGGGTCGTTGCCCATGACGAGGGGCAAGGTCACACCGTAGTTGCCGCCGTCCTGCCGGACCTGCAAGTCCAGCGTGCGGTTGACGGATACCGCGTGAACCCTGACGAGAACCTCGCCGGCGCCGGGAACCGGAGTGGGAACCTCCTCCCACCTCAAGATCTCGGGGCCCCCGAACTCCCTGATGACGATGGCTTTCAGCGCTGCTCCTTCCCGCGAGGCTCGCCTCCAGGCGAGCGGCCGATCGTCAAGTACGATACATCAGGCGGCGATGCTACGATCGGCGGCGCAGGCGGGGTAACCCATGACGGGTTTTGGCATCGGCGCGTCGGTCAAGCGGCGCGAGGATCTGCGGCTGCTGACCGGCCGGGGACGCTACGCGGAAGACTGCGGTGCGGCGGGCCAGGTCTACGCCGCGTTCGTGCGCTCACCGCATGCACACGCTGACGTGGTCGCGATCGACGCCGCCCCCGCACGGGCGGTCGACGGCGTGCTCGACGTGTTCACCGGACGCGACCTCATCGCGGGCGGTGTCGGGGCGATCCCGACGCTGATCGCCGAGCGCGGCGGCGGGATCCGGAACCGCGACGGCTCGCCCTTCGCGGAGCCGGTGTGGTATCCGCTCGCGACCGACCGCGTGCGCCACGTCGGTGAGCCGGTTGCGATCGTGATCGGAGCAACGCCGGCGGCGACGCAGGACGGGGCCCAGGCCGTCGCGGTGCGGTACCGCGGGCGGCTCGCGGTCGTCGACGCCGTCGCGGCCCTCGCCGAGGGCGCGCCATCGCTGCACGCCGGCGTTGCGCGTAACCGCGCCTACGACTGGGAGTGCGGCGACGCCGAGACGACCGCGCGCGCCATCGCCACGGCCGCGCACGTCACGCGGCTCGCTCTCGTCGACAACCGGCTCGTCACCTGCTTCATCGAGCCCCGCGCGGCGCTCGCCGAGTGGGACGCCGGCGCCGGGCGCTACACGCTTCACGCCGGCCTTCAGAGCGTGCATCAGCTGGCGATGAATCTCGCGCGTGTTCTCGGTGTCGCGGCCGAGCACGTGCGGTGCGTGACCGGCGACGTCGGCGGCGGCTTCGGCTCCAAGATTCAGGTCTACCCCGAGTATGTCGCCCTCGCGTGGGCGGCGCGCCGGGTCGGCCGCCCCGTGAAGTGGGTCTCGAGCCGGTCCGAAGGCTTTGTCAGCGACGTCCAGTCGCGCGACCACGCGCTCACCGGCGAGCTGGCGCTCGATGCGACGGGACGCATCACCGCGCTGCGCGTGCGGTCGGCGTCGAACCTCGGCGCCTATGTCGCTCCGAGCATCCCGATATCGACCCTCTCCAACATGGAGCGGATGATTTCGGGGCTCTACGCCATTGCCGCGATCCATCTCCGGGTCGAGGGCGCGCTCACCAACACCGTGCCGATCAACGTCTATCGCGGCGTCGGGCGCATCGAGTGCGTCTACACGGTGGAGCGGCTGGTCGATCGCGCCGCGCGCGAGACCGGGCGCGACCCGGCCGCGCTCCGGCGCGCCAACATGGTGCGGACGTTTCCGTACCGAACGGCGACGGGCGCGGTCTACGATTCGGGCGATTATGTCGCCCGGCTCGACGAGGCGATCGCGCTTGGCGATGCCGCCGGCCTCCCGGCCCGGCGCGCCGAGGCCGCGCGGCGAGGCAAGCTTCGGGGCATCGGCCTCGGGCCCTACATCGAAGGCACCGGCGGCGTGCCGCAGGAGTTCGCCGAGGTGCGCGTGCTACCGACGGGGATCGTCGAGGTGCCGATCGGCAGCATCTCGCAGGGCCAGGGCCACGAGACCGTCTTCGCCCAGGTGGTCACCGAGCGACTCGGTGTCCCGTTCGAGACGGTGCGCATCGTCATGGGCGACACTGACCGTGTCGCGAAGGGCGTCGGCACGTTCGCCTCGCGCTCGATGGTCAGGGCGGGCAGCGCGGTGGTCGAGGCCTCGGAATCCGTCATCGCCGTCGGCAAGGCGATGGCGGCGCATCTCCTCGAGGCCGGCGTGGCCGACATCGAATATCGCGGCGGCGCGTTCGGTGTCGTCGGCACTGACCGGTCGATCTCCATTTTCGAGACCGCGCGCGCCGCCGCGGCCGGCAAAGTGCCGCAGGCGCTCGGCACCACGCTCGGCGCCGCCAGGATGCACGAGAACCCGGCGTTCGCGTTCGCCAACGGCTGCGAGGTATGCGAGCTCGAGGTCGACCCGGAGACCGGCGCGGTCGAGATCGTCGCGTTGACCATGGTCGACGACTCGGGCCGCTCGGTGAACCCGATGATCGTGCACGGCCAGATGCACGGCGCGGTGGCTCAAGGCATCGGTCAGGCCCTGACCGAGCGGTGCGTCTACGACCCGGAGGGCGGACAGTTGCTGTCGGGCTCGTTCCTGGACTACGCCATCCCGCGCGCCGACGACCTGCCCGCGATATCGGTCACCAGCCGCGACGTGCCGAGCCCGACGAATCCGCTCGGCGTCAAGGGCGCCGGCGAGGGCGGCACGGTCGGCGCGCCGGGCGCTGTCATCCACGCGATCCTGGATGCGCTCGCGCCGGTGGGGGTGACGCACATCGACATGCCCGCCACGCCCGAGCGGGTGTGGCGGGCGATCCGGGACGCACGGTGATCGCCTCGGCGGACGTCGTCGTCGTCGGCTCCGGCGCCTTCGGCGCGAGCGTGGCGTATCACCTGGCGCGCCGCGGCGCCCGCGTGGCGGTGCTCGAGCGCTCCGGGCTTGCCTCGCAGACCTCGCCGCGCGCCGCCGGGCTGTCGAGCCAGGTCCGCGCGACCCCGGCGCTCACGCGGCTCGCGCAGCGCGCGGTGGTGAAGCTCGCGGCGTTCACGGACGAGACCGGCCAGCCGCTCCGCTTCACCCAGAGCGGCGCGCTGAAGATCGCGCGCACCGAGCGTGATGCCGAGCAGCTCTCGCGCGAGGTCGCGCGGGGCGACGCCGCCGGCGTCGAGATCGACTTCGTGTCCGTCGCCGAGGCGCGGCGGCGGCTTCCGATCCTGGGTGAGCGCGGCATCCTCGCCGTCACGTGGAGCCCGACGGACTGCAACGTCGAGCCGTCCGAGTTGCCGATCGGCTATTGCCGGGCGGCGGAGAAGCTCGGGGCCGTGCTGCTCCCGCACACGCCGGCCACGGGCTTTGACATCGGCCGGCGGAGTGTGGAGGGCGTCCGGACGCCGCGCGGCACGATCGGCACGCGTGCCGTGGTGGACGCCGCCGGCGCGTGGGCGCGACTCGTCGCGGGAGGGCTCGGCGCGGCGCTGCCGGTCGTGCCGACGCGCCATCAGCTCCTGATCACCGAGCCGATTCCGGGGGTCGGGCCCGAGTTCCCGATCGCTCGCGTGATCGACGCCAATGTCTACGTGCGGCACGAGCGCGGCGGGCTCATGCTGGGCGGGTACGAGCCCGACCCAGTGCAGCTCGACGCCGCGACACTGCCGCCGTCGTTCGATGTCGCCGAGCTCCCTCTGGACATCGAGGTGCTGTGGCGGCTCGCGCGCAGCGTGAGCGAGCAGTTCCCGATCTTCCAGGATCCGACGATCCGCGTCGCTGAGCACCGCGGCGGGCTGCCGACGCTCACGATGGACGACCGCTACCTCGCGGGGCCCCTGCTCGGCGTGGCCGGAGCCTGGGTGATGAGCGGCTGCTGCGTGGGCGGCCTCAGCGTCTCGCCCGCGCTCGGCGAAGCGATGGCCGAGTGGATCCTCGACGGAGCGCCGGCGCTCGATCTCTCCGAGATCTCCACCGCGCGCTTCGCCGGGTACCTCCCCGATGAGATCGAGCTGCGCGAGCGATGCCGGCGAGCCTACGCGACGCACTACCGCACGGGTGGCGACGTCTCAACCGCTTCGTGAATCTGTGGTAGCGTCTGCCCGATCGCGTGCGACGGCCCGGTGTCCGAATCCCGTCGCCGGCCCAGGGAGGACGTGCATGCAGATCTCCCGGAGGAGCTTTCTCACCGCAGGCGGCGTGCTCATCGTGGGCCTCGGACTCGACGGCCCCGGGCGGGCGCAGGCCCAGACCGTGCCGAACGCCGATCGCTTCCTCGGCAAGTCTCTGGTCCCGGACGTGGTCGACTCGTTCCTGGCCGTGCACGCCGACGGCTCGGTGACGGTCTTCGTCGGCAAGGTGGACATCGGTACGGGCGGGCGCATCGCCATGCGCCAGATCGTCGGCGAGGAGCTCGACGTTCCGCTCGAGCGCATCGCAATGATCGAGGGCGACACCGCGCTCACGCCCAATCAGGGCGCGACCGCCGGCAGCTACGGCATCGCCCGCGGTGGCGTTCAGCTCCGTCAGGCGGCGGCCACCGCGCGTCAGGCGCTTCTCGCCCAGGCGGCCCAGCGCCTCAATCGGCCGGCGGGAGATCTCCAGATTGCTGACGGCCTCGTGAGCGCGAAGGATGGCGGCGCCTCGGTCAGCTACGGCGACCTCCTCGGCGATCGCGCGTTCAATGTGAAGATCGATATCACCGCGCCGCTGAAATCGCACGAGCGCTTCCGCTTCATCGGCAAATCGCTGCCGCGCCCCGATATGCCGGCGAAGGTCACGGGCCACCACCGCTATCTGCACGACCTCACGCTGCCCGGCATGCTCCACGCCCGCGTGATCCGTCCAGGCGCGCTCGGCGCCACCCTCGTGTCCGTGGACGAGTCGTCCATCGCCGGGATCGGCGGCGCGCGCGTCGTGCGGATCCAGAGCTTCCTGGCTGTCGTGGCCGAGCGCGAGTGGGATGCGGTGCGAGCCGCCCGCGCGCTTCAGACGAAGTGGACCGCTGGCACCGGGCTGCCCGACCACGGCAAGGAGTTCGACTCGATGCGGGCCAGCCGCGTCGTCCGCGACCAGGAGATCGCGAAGCGAGGCG
>QHSV01000287.1 GCA_003221655.1 Candidatus Rokuibacteriota bacterium | reverse complement strand
CCTACCAGCACATCGGCACATGGCTCGTGGACGAGTGGCGTCGGATCGGGCTGAAGGTGCGCCAGGAAATCCAGGACTCGGGCCAGTACTTTAAGGATCTCCGTGCTGGGAATTTCGAGCTCAGCACCGACTTTCAGTGCGGCTACGTGGTCGACCCCGACCTGGACCTCTACAAGTTCCAGTCCCGGGGCCGGAGCGACGCCAACTACGGCCGGTACACCGATCCCGTGCTGGACGACCTCTACGTCCGTCAGAGTCGCACGGTAGATCCCGAGCAACGCCGGCGATACATCCGCGCCTTCGAAAAGCGCCTCCTCGACGAGGAGGCGCACTACATCTATACGCTCCAGTGGCACCGTATCGTGCCGCACAGTTCCCGCGTGCGCGGCTGGATGATAACGCCCAGCCACTACCTCAACAATCAGCTCGACACTGTGTGGCTGGCGGAGTAGCACGACATCGTCCGTGCGGACCGGGGCTGCCGTACCATGCACCGCCCCTGTCCCCCGTACAACGTCCTCAGGAAAGCGACGAGATCGGCCTTCTGCTGGTCTGTCAGCCCGAGGCTGAATCGCACGTCGTAAAAGTTGACCACGTCGAGCAGCGACGCCGATGTCGAGCGGCGCCGGCACAGAGTGATTGCCCGCGTGCGGTGTGTCGTGGCACGTGGTGCAGGTGCCGACGACGACCTGGAAGCCGAAGTCGTCGTTGATGCCAATTACTAATCTTTCTGGAAATTCGATTCCGGTATCGGATTTCCTCCGGAAGTCCTGCCATGGAACGCCCTGATGCGATGACGCCTGCTCCGCGACTTCGCGGTGCCGGGCGCCCCTCGACCGTGGAGCAGTACGCGCCTCAGGTCGCGCAGTGGCTGCGCGACGGTCCCAATATCTCGGGCTCCGAAATTCTGCAGCGCCTCCGGCGCGCTGGGTATCGAGGCGGGAAGAGCTCGCTCTACGAACTCGTGAGGCGGCTGAGGGTGTCCGCACGCCGATAACCCGCCGGCCGGCTCCCGGCAGTAGCGATCACGGGCCTCACTCCCTGGTGTCTTAGTCTCTGGGTCTCGTTGCTTACGGCCCGCGCACTGACGAACGATTGAGCAGCCAGTCGATGACGGCGCGGGGATCGTCCGCGTCGTTCGACTGCCGCTCCGGCGCGGTCGCCCGCGGCTCCTCCAGAGGCTCGGCGCTCGGTGGCGCCGAAGCTGGCGCGGCCGCCGCCGCAGGCGTAGTCGGTCTGATTGCGGCCGCCGGGCGCGTTTCGGTGGCCGGAGCGCTCGACGTCGGGGGCGCGTTCACCTGCACCAACTCGGACGCGGGTGGCCCTGCCACGGTCGGAGCCGGCCTGACCGCGGACGGTCGGCGCAACTCGGGGACCAGAGCGCATGCGGCCGTCGCGGTCAGTAATCCAACGACAAGGAGAACGAGCATGATTCGATCGGTTCTCATCGAAATCATGGTTGGCATCTCCATCCGCTTCGCGGCTCGTCTTCCCACTGTCACCCACTCGACGTGCAACCTGGGCGCACCAGGAAGAGGGCTTGAGGCTGGATCCATCTGCTCCCCGCCAACAGCTTCAAGGGACCAGTACCGGCCCTACTAAACCCCCGGGAGTGTTTATACCAAAAGTCCCAGGAGCTTCGCGGCCTAGTTGTCGTCCCTATTGCCGCCCCTGCCTGCACTGGTCCAGTGATGATGCGAAGTCGCGACCGCTCACGGTGACGGGGACTTACAGAGGCAGCCCTCAGGGGCAGCAGGCGGGAAGCGTCCCGCGGGTGGTTTATCTAGCCCCACCTGGCTCTCAGGCCCAGCTAGATCTCGATGCGCTCCGGCAAGGGCTGCGCGAGCTCGGCTACGCGGAGGGGCAGAACATTATCATTGAGGTCCGATGGGTGAACGCGAACTCGCATTCCTCATCGCGTTCTTCGTGGTGAACGTCGCCGACTACGGCCTCACGGTCCTACTGCTCATGCCCGACGCGCCAGGCCCGTACTAGGGAAAGGTCGATTCGACGCTCCACTGGCCTCGACCGATGCGCTTCAGGACATAGGCCATAAGCTGGGCTCGGCTCCCGACCCCGAAATGGCGATAGAGGCCCGTCACGTACTGATGGGTCGTGGCGTGGCTCAGGCCGAGACGATCAGCGACCTGCTTCTCGCTGTCCCCCTCTAACAGATACGCGAGCATCTGCCGCAGCCGCGGTGAGAGCTTACTGGACTCGGCTCGGTCGCGCTGACCAGCGCTCGGCCGATCAAAGGGCCAAGCTCCGCGTGGAAGAAGCTCAGCAGCCGCTGCTCCCACGGTGAGAAGTCCCGCTCGCCTAGTGCTCGGAGCACGGTAATCACGCTGATCGCGCCGTCGTCGGAGGTCTGGTAGACGGACGTGAGTTGATGGTCGATCTTGCCTGGTCGGCGATATTTGTTGAAGGCGACCGAGCGGTACCACTCGGTGTCGGAGACGAGTTGCCGCCTGCTTCGGGTGACGAGTCGGCCGGCGACATTCTGCAAGGCGCGATAGATCGGATTGCCAGCGGGCGTCAACTCCCGGCGGTACGCGATGAACAGCTCACGGTTGGGCGCGTCGAGGCCCGCATCGTACTCCGAGATGACCTCCACGGTGGATATCGGCCGGACCCAGCGCCCTTCACCTCCTGTCGCCGGGGCCCCTATCAGCCGGCACACCCCCTCGAGCATCCGCAAATGCCACAGGGCAGAGTTGCTTCCCAGGTCACGGCATTCGCCGATCAGCCGATAGGCGTCACCTCCGGCTCCAAGGACTCCAACAGGGAGTGCTCACCCAGAGCGCGAGCGGACGGGTCGCTGGGAACTACATCGAGAGCGTACCTGACGGAACACGACACTCACCGGACGGATCTCTCTATACTCCGCGGGCTCAGTGCGCGGCCGGGGTCGCCGCGTAGCGAGCGCGGGCCAGTTCTACGATCTCGAGGATCGTCTGCCCGTAGGTGCGGCCCGAGGCGCGGGCTCCCTTGATGTACTCGGCTCCGGAGGACAGGTAGGGGTTGGGATTCGCCTCGATGAGATACACCTTGCCGTCACGGGTCAGACGGAAATCGACGCGTGCGTAGTCGCGCAGGCTCAGCGCGTGGAAGGCGGTGAGGGCGGCGCGATGCATCGTCTCCTGCACGTCGTCGGGGAGCTTGGGCACCAGGACCTTGGTACCGCGGTACGCGCGCGTGCCTTCCGCCCACTTCACTTCGCTGCCGGCGATGCGGGGCGTCCCTTTGGGCAGGTGCGAGAGATCGAGCTCGACGGCGGGTAAGGCTTGGGCCTGGTGGTTGCCCAACACGCCCATGTAGATCTCGCGGCCTTCGATGTACTGCTCGATGAGCACGGGGTCATCGAACTCGGAGTGGAGCTGATCGATGCGCTCCATCAGCTCCTTGATGCTGCCGACGAGGGCGTCGAAGCCGATGCCGATCGAACCGTCTTCGCGGGCTGGTTTGACGATGACGGGAAAGTCGATGTCGTGCGCCGAGTCCAGCCTCCCGCGCCAGACCACCGCCCAGCGAGGCGTGGCCAGACCGTGGAAGCTGAAGATCTTTTTGGCCAGCGCTTTGTCCATAGCCAGGGTGAGGCCACGGGCACCGGAGCCCGTGTAGCGAAGACCCAGGAGGTCGTAGTAGGCCGCCACGTGGGGCTCCTTGGTGTCGTCGTCACCGAAGGATTCCACCAGGTTGAAGACGAGATCAGCCTGGGCCTGGGCGAGTGCGCGAAGGCACTCCGGCGTGCCGTCCACTGCGAGTCCGGACACCTCGTGCCCGGCCTTGCGCAGGACGTCGGCGACCTCCTGGACATCCGTCTTGCGCCGGCCCTTGGGGCCGTCGATCGACTCGTCAGCGCCGTGGGCGACGATGATTCGCATGGTGGGCGTCCCCCTCGTGGCGTCGGCGGCCACGGCCAGAACGGCGAGCGTGGGGGATGAAGCGGCCGTGGGTGAGGAAGTTCATCACTAGGGTGGTTGCGTACGTCGTCAGCTCCACCAACGTGGCGGCCTCGGCTGCCGCCGGCACGGCGAGACCGAGACGAGCGGCCGTCTCCTCGATCTTCGTCACCAGCGCCCGGATGACGCTCCGGCGCACGCCAGTCCAGTATTCGATTCTGTTGACGAGGACAGCGCGGTGCTCGCGCAGGAAGTCGGCGGCGGGTCGGGCACCCTGCCGGCGGCGCACAAAGAAGTCGGGCAGGTCGTGCTCGAGTGCCACGTCGACGGGCTCCTGCGCCGGCTCCTGCGCCCGGAAAAATTCCTCCACCGTCATGTTCATCTCCTCCACTGTGATGTCGGTGGAGGCGAGACGTACGAGGGGGTCGGTGTCGCCCAGCCGGCGCGCCGTGCGGTCGACGTAGCGGAGCTTCCGCATGGCCGGCCAGCCCCGATAGCGCTGGCGCCAGCGCGCGCGGGGAGTCAGCCAGACGGCGAAGGTCTCCGCGAAATCCTCGTCCGGATGTTTTTGCGCGTACCAGCCCTCCATGTGACGCACGAAGCTGCGATCGAAGGGCACCGGCTTGTAGCGGTCGGGGTAGGGTCGATTGAAGGGGCCGAACAGCTCCCGCCATTCCGGCGTTTCATACAGCTTGTACGCGTAATTGAAGGCGTGGCCCGCCTCATGGCGCAGGTACATCCGAATTTCGCGGGCATCCTCGACGTCGTCCAGCTCTTTTTCGAGACGCGCCAGCTTGGCGTCGGCCAGATAGAAAGGGATCCCGATGATCGGCTCCTCGTCCGGGCACCCCCACTCGTCGGTCAGATATGTAGGAGGCCGAAACCGCTTGAGTCCCTTGGCCTCCAGCTCGCGATACAGGTCGGCGACGTATCGCTCGACCGGTGATCCTTCGAGCTTGAGACCAAGCTCACTGACCCGCTGGGAGAGCAGCGGCTTCAGGTCGGCGGGAGCCGTCTCGAACCCGGCCATCGTCTCCATGCTAGCCCGACCGCCGCGCCCAGGCCAGCGCGCCGCCTCGACGCTCGGGAGGCGCCGGGAACTGTCAGCCAATAGCCCAGCGAGCCCAGAACTTGTGCTGAACCTAACCTTGACGGCGTCCTCACTGCCGTCGTTGCCTGGGTTGGGGGCCCAGCCGTGGTCGTGTAGCGATCGACCCGCCCTGATCGAGACGAGAGCCACCCGGTCTCGGCAGAGCCAGCGGCCGAATGATGCTCAAGTAGCGGCGAAGAGCCGCTTCGCTGCCCACGAGTCGCAATCTCCGAAGGGGCGTTTATGTCTCTTACGCTCCTCGTGGTCGACGAGCACGAGGCGAAAATCGCGCGCTGTCTCGTCGCCATCGGACGTTTATGAGCAGGCCTTGAAGCGTATTGCGAACCGAGCCGCTGAGCCCGTGTTGCAGTGGAGGCGGTACACCGCAGGCCGAAAGCTCACTCCCTGGACGGTTGCCTCGATTGGTCGCTCTTCCGCAGCCGGTAAGGAGCTCATGGCCGCCTCGACGATGATCCTTGGGGGCAGAGGGAGAGGGATATCACCCGATCGGTGAACACATACACGAGGTCTTCCGCGCCACACCCACGCCTGAACGCGCACGTCGGGCTCACCGGATTCGTCGCGGGCCCTGAGCGGCCGAAGTACTGCGAAGAGGCGGGACGCTACGAGGCGACAATTGTTCGACCTGCGGGTCTGTGTCACCGACGGTGTCAGCAAGGGGCCACACCGAGGTGCACTTGCGCGCACCACGGTTGGTGCGTTGAGCCGCGACAAATACTCAGAGAATCTGGAGACCCGGGGTCATCGGAGCGAGGAACCCGAAGGTCGCAGTTTCGTTTCCTGCCAGGCACCAGAGGAACTTTAAGCACTTACCTCTACTGCGAGCCCATCACTCAGGATCGTCGTTGCAGTCCGGTGTCCGTTCTGGCGTCCGTTCAGCACGGCATTCCCTCCGACTGGATACAGATGCTCGGCTACACTCCAATGCTCACGGCGGTAAGAATTAACCCGTCACTAATCAGAAAACGACCCTCAAACTCCGTCATCGAGCGGCCGAAGATGGCCGGGGTCGCGACCACCAAATCTGCTGTAAACCTCCGGCGCTGTGGATCAATTCTGACAATAGCATCGTCGAATCCTAACCAGCTGCCTGCAATCTGAAACCACGCTTTATAAACGCTCTCTTTCGCGCTGAACAGGACGCGATCCCAACATGTATCGATACTCGGGAGCGCACTCAGGCTCTGCTGTTCCTCCTTAGTCGCCACTATGTTCAGAACCCCGCGGGGGAGGGGAGCATGCAGTTCGGCGTCGATGCCGACCGTAGTAATCTGAGTCCTGAGTGCAACCACAGCCGCACAGTAATCGGGGCAGTGCGTGATACTACCGACGACGCCGGTCGGCCAGAGTGGTTCGCGATTCGGACCTGAAAGGATCGGAGTAGCGGGCACTCCAATCCTAGCCAGAGCGCGTCGTGCACAGGTCCTTCCAACTGAGAACTCGCATCGACGTCTATCCGACACTCGTCCCAAGGCCGCCGCTTCCTCTGGGTGGAGTGAGGCGTCGGAAAGGCCACCGAAGACTTCTACCGAAGCAGCAGCTCCCGGCAGAATCGTTGAAATAGACGTGATCAGAGCAATCTCTCCTCCAGCGCGCCCTCGCTGTCGATGCCCTTATCAATCAGGTCGAGGACAGTTCGAGCACGGCAGGCGCGCAACAGCCTCATCGCAGGTTCCAGATCGAGGACGTCGGCTGGAAACGCCGCAGGGTAAGGTCGATCGGGCCTTGAGCGCGAACGCCTTACCGTCAATGTCGGAGTCGCCAACACCTTGCGGCTGAGATCGCGACAGAGGTCGGTAAGCGCCGCTTGGGTGACGTGCTTTGAGTAAGAAGATGCGAGACTGCGTTGCTCACGATCTTGCCTGCTAACAATCCATGAAGCCGGCGACGAGAAGGCCCCGGTGAATGGCCAGTTCGGTGGAGCGCAGTGGTGATCAACGCGAGGCACGCCGCGCTGCAAGTGCCGCCAACAAGCCCAGCCGCGACCGGCCCGAGGCCGGGAGCCACGAGCGCGTGGGGCCAACGCGGAGACTCACACCAGTCCTGGGTGGACCGCCGAAGGCTTCACGCGCTCGATGCAGAGCCGGAGCTGGGCCGCGACCACCCGCACGTGCGGCTCTGTCAGCATCAGGCCGGAATCGTCGCCCAGCGTGCTGTAGACCTCGAGCTTACCCGTGATGAGGTCCCGCCAAGCGATTGAGAGATCGGCGCCGGTGGCGACCTTGCGTCCCTCGGCGCAGAAGAGCACAACCGGCCCCGGATATACGCGCGGCTCGTACTTCTGGAACGCGAGGAGATTGGCCCGCGCCACGGCCTGCAGGTAGAGTTCGTACCGGACGCCGCGGAGACGGTCAGGCTGGACGACAACATCCGTGAGCACCTTCAACCGACCGAGGAGGTAGTGGAGCAGGTCAGGACGGCGAAGCCGAGCGAGCGTCTTGAGGTAGAGACCGAGCCGGCCCGCGATGAACTCGACCACCGCCGGGGTGCGCGCATCGCGCCAAAGCCTGCGCGTTGAAGCCGACGGCGGCCGCCACGCGTCAAGCAGCGCGAGAAGGCCGACCTCCTGCCCGGCCGCGCGCAGCTGCTGCGCCATCTCGAAGGCCACGGTGCCGCCCATGCACGCCCCGATGAGAGAGTACGGGCCGTCGGCCTGTACCTCGCGAACCTCACGCAAGAACGTAGACGCGATGTCCTCGATCCTCGTGAGTGGCTGCTCCGAGCCGTCTAGCCCCCGTGACTGTAGCCCGTAGAATGGCTGGTCCGGCCCCAAGAGCCGCGCGAGCGCCTCGTAACCAAGGACGCTGCCGCCGACGCCGGGTATTGCGAACGCGGGCGACCGACTCCCAAAGGGCTGGATCGCGACTATCGAACGCGGGTACGCCGAGTGTGAGCGTGTGCGGATGACGGCTGCAAGGGCCTCCACGGTTCGGGCCTCGAACAGCGTGGCGAGGGGCAGGATCATCCTCAGCTTCTCCTCGAGCCGCATGAACAGCCGCACTGCGAGGAGCGAGTGGCCGCCGAGCTCGAAGAAGTCATCGGTCACACCAACGGATGTCACTCCGAGGAGGTCCTCCCAGAGTCGGACAAGCTCGAACTCCAGGGGATTGCGCGGCGCCACGTGGTGACCGTCGGGTTCCGAGCGATCGGTGGGTGGGGCAGGCAGACGCTGGCGGTCGAGCTTGCCATTGGGGGTGAGCGGCAGACTCTCCACGACCACGAAAGCTGACGGGATCATATGGGCGGGCAGCCGCTCGGTCAGGTACCGCCGCAGCTCGGCGGTAGTCGGGGAGGTGGCTTCCCGCGGTACCACATAAGCGACGAGACTCCGGTCCGACGTCTGCCCCGCGGCGACGACCGCGACCTCCCGCACGGTTGGATGGCCGCTCAACACGACCTCGATCTCACCCGGCTCCACGCGAAATCCACGGATCTTCACTTGGCTGTCGAGCCGTCCCAAGCATTCGATGCGGCCATCCGGCAGATACCGAGCCAAGTCACCTGTGCGGTACAGGCGATCGCCGGGCAGGCCGAAGGGATTTGGCACGAATCGCTCAGCTGTCAACTCCGGACGGTTGAGGTAGCCCCGGGCCAGCCCGGGACCACCGATGCAGAGCTCACCGGTCACCCCGATCGGCACCGGGGCCAGATGACGGTCGAGGATGTAGACCGTCGTGTTGGCGATGGGTCGGCCGATGGGCACTGACGTGGCCTCCTCGTCGGGTGGCCCGGGGATGTGATCGGTGCAGGCGAATACTGTCGTCTCCGTCGGCCCGTAGCCGTTGATCAGTGTGGTCCCGGGCAGATGCGCGAAGGCCCGCCGGACGTGGGACACGGACAGCGCCTCACCGCCGGTGAGGAGCTGACGCACGCCCCTCAGCGCCTGGGGTGACAGGTCGATGATGCTGTTGAAGAGTGAGGCCGTCAGCCAAAGCGTCGTTACGCCCTGAGCGCGGATGACCTCGGCCAGCTCGCCCGGAGTGGGCACGCGCCCGGGGAAAAGCACGCAGCGCCCGCCGTGGAGCAGGGCGCCCCAGATCTCGAAGACCGAGGCATCGAAGGACGACGACGCCAACTGGAGCAGTGTCTCGTCAGGTCCTAGCCGAGCGTATTGTTGACTCATGAGCAAACGCAAGACGGCCTGGTGGGGGACGGCCACGCCCTTCGGGCGGCCTGTCGAGCCGGACGTGTAGATCACGTAGGCGAGGTGGTGGCTCGTTGTCTTCCCCTGGAATCGGTCGCCGCCCCCCACCGTCGGCATCGGGTCACCGGCCTCCAGTAAGATGGTCGCCGGCCGCGAACTGGAAAGCTGAGCGAGGTGAGCCCGCTGGGTAAGCAGGGCCACTGCTCCCGAGTCCTCAAGCATAAGAGCCAGCGCGTCGGGCGGGTACGCGGGGTCGAGCGGAAGATAGGCAGCGTCCGCTTTGAGCACGGCCAGCATGGCGACAATGAGCTCCAGCGAGCGCTCGATGCAGATCGCCACCAGTACGTCGGGGCCGACACCCAGTTCGCGGAGCCGACCGGCTAGCCGGTTGGCGCGTCGATCAAGCTCGCGGTACGTGAGTTCGCGGGCGCCGTCAACCAGGGCCACGGCTTCGGGCGCCAAATCGACTTGAGCTTCGAAGGTGGCGTGGATGGTGGCTTCGGCTGGGTACAGGGTCTGCGTGTCGTTCCATTCGAACAGGAGTCGCCGGCGCTCCGTTGCCGGGAGCCACGATAGGGCCGACAGCCGCTGACCGGCATCGGCGACGGCGGCCTCCAGTACGCTTTGCAAGTGACGGATGAATCGAACGATCGTCGCGGGCTCGAAGAGATCGGTCCGGTAAGTCAGACGTCCGGCCAGGCCTTCGGCGCGCTCCTGGAGCTCGATGTGGAGGTCGAACTTTGCGGTGCCGGTGTCGACCTCGACATGGGTCAGGTTCCACCCGGTCGGGAATTCTCCCGGTGGAGGCTCGAGAAAAAAAAGTACCTGGAAGAGCGGGTGCCGGCCGGGCTCGCGCACTTGTCGGATGGTCTTTACCACGTCTTCGAAGGGCACGTCATCGTTGGTGAGCGCATCGAGCGTGACATCGCGGATGCGGCGGAGCAGCTCGCGGAAGGGTGGATCACCGTGTAGATCGAGCCGGAGCGCCAGCGGGTTGACGAAGTAGCCGAGCAGGTGCTCATGCTCAGGCCGCTTACGCCCGGCGGTGAGTGTGCCGACCAC
>QHSV01000286.1 GCA_003221655.1 Candidatus Rokuibacteriota bacterium | reverse complement strand
CCGCGGCCCACCGAAAGATTCGTCGCCTCGAGGAGCCCGATACCCGAGTAGAGGAGCGCCTGGGTGAGCGAGCGGATGTTCGGTGACGGGTTGACCCAGGGCAGGCGGGTCTCGTCGTACCAGCGCTCGCGCTGCCAGCCGACCAGCGGCACCACCGTGAGCGATACGGGGATCTTGCGTTCGGCAGCGGCCAGCCGGGCGAACTCGCCGATCGTGAGCCCCGTCCGCACCGGGATGGGGTGAGGGCTGGTGAACGACTGGAGGTCGGGATCCATCAGCGGCCCCTCGACGACGCGGCCGGTGATCGGATTCGGCCGGTCAAGGACGAGCACCGGGATCCGCTGCTTCGCGGCCTCCTCCATCACGTAGACCAGCGTCGTGAGGTAGGTGTAGTAGCGGACGCCCACGTCCTGGACGTCAAAAACCACGACCGTGACGTCCTTGAGCATCGCCGGCGTCGGCCGGCGGGTGGCGCCGTAGAGACTCCAGATCGGCCGGCCGGTCGCAGGATCGACCCCGTGGGGAACGTCCGCGTCCACCAGGCCGGTCAGTCCGTGCTCGGGGGAGAAGATAGCCTGCAGACGCACCCCCGGCGCTCCGGCGATGAGATCGATCGCGCGCCGGCCACGGGAGTCGACGCCGGTCTGGTTGGTGACGAGACCGACCGAATGTCCCAAGAGCATCGAAAACTTCTGGTCGGCGAGCACATCGAGTCCGGTCAGGACTCGCTCGGGCGGCAGGGTCGCCTCGCCCGGCAGTCGATTCTCCTGCGCCGGCCCGTCGGCGGCCGGCCCGCTCGTGGGACCGGGGTCGGCCACGACGGGCGGCTGGAAGAGCTGGGCGCCGGCCGCCGCCGCGAGCCGGATCCTCAAATCTCGGATCTTCGACGCGCCGCCGCCGTAGGGGTGGACGCGGTTCGACAGGATGATCATGTAGCTCCGGGTCGGTGGGTCGATCCAGAGCGCGGTGCCCGTGAACCCGAGGTGGCCCACGGAGCCCTCGGGGAAGAACGGCGCCATCGTCCGCGAGTACGACGAGGTGACGTCCCAGCCGAGCGTGCGCGTCCCGCGCCCGTCGGGTGCCACCGCCCACATCGTGCGCACCGTAGCGGCGTCGAGGAGCCGCTGCCCGTCGAACATGCCACCGTTCAGCAGCATCCGGCAGATCCGCGCCAGGTCGGCGGCCGTCGAGAACATCCCCGCGTGACCGGCGACGCCGCCGAGCAGACGGGCCCGCGGGTCGTGGACCTCGCCGCGCAGGAGGTGGCCGTTGGCGAACTCCGTCGGCGCGACGCGTGGCATCACGCTCGTCTTGGGCCGGAAGGTCGTGTCCTTGAGGCCGAGGGGGCGGAAGAGAATATGCTCCATGTACCTGTCGAGCGGGGCACCGCTGACCCGGTGGACGACCTCGCCGAGGAGGATGAAGCCGGTATCGCTGTACTGGAAGGCCGAGCCGGGGGGATACTCGAGCGGCAGCTTGGCAAGCTCACGCACCGCTGCCGGAAAGCCGCGGGCGACGGTGGCGTTTGGGGGGGTCTCGCCGAGCCCAGCGCTGTGGGTCAGGAGTCTCCGGATCGTGATCTCGTCGAACTGCTTTCCACTGAATTCCTTGAGATACTGCCCGACCGGGGCGTCGAGCTTGATCGAGCCCCGCTCGACGAGCGCCATCACGGCGAGCGTCGTCCCGACCGGCTTCGTGAGGGAGGCGATGTCGAAGATCGTGTCGACCGTCATCGGGGCCGGGCTCGGGAGGAGACGGCGGGATCCGTACGCTCGCTGGAGCAGAATGGCGTCGCCGCGACCGACGAGGACTACCACGCCGGGAATCTCGCCGCTGGCGACGGCCTCCTTCGCGGCCTCGTCGATTCCGGAAAAATCGAGCAGCCCGGAAACTTCACCCGGCCGAGCAATAGCGAGCGCGGGAAGCGCGAGCATGGCGAGCAGCGTTACACCGACGACGCGAGCAACGAGCACGCTAGAATCTTAGCGTGAGATCGTGATGCCCGACTCGTTTTTCGGCACTTCTTTGCGCCGCGACCCGAACCAGCCAGCCGATCTGAGCGCACGCATCGATGCACAGCTCCGCGAGCGCCTCGAGGAGGCGGTGGACTTCGTCTGCCTCGGCGCGCTCGTCGAGCGGCGGCGCGCCCTCGCCTTGCCGCCGCCAAGCGCCGACAATACGCGCGACCGCGAGGAGTTCACGCAAAGCGTCCGGGCCTTCCTCGCCGAGCTGCAGGCGGCGATCGTGCCGACCCTCGACGAGGCGCAGCGCCAGAAGGTCGCGGCGGCGGAGCGCGCGCTCGGCGACGAGACACAGCGACTGCTCGGCGTGCACGTCGCGCTAGCAAGAGAGCTGCCGGACTATTGGCAGCGCTTCGAGACCGCCCGCGCCGCCTACACCGCCGCGCGCGTCAGCTCAGGCGGCGAGCGCCGCGGATTGCTCGGCCGGCTCTTCGGCCGCGATTGACCGCCAGGCCCCCAGCGCCCAGAGATTTTCGAGATCCTCCAGCGCGCGGCGCCACCGGCCGTAGCCATCGAGCAAGGACTCGCGCGCGGCCGCCAGCCTCGCATCGGTGTCGTCCAGTCTCGCCTTCAGCGTCGGGTTGGCCGCGCGGATGCTGTCGAACCCGCCCTCTGGCAACGACGTCGCGAGGCGATCGAGGAGCCCTGTCAGCTCCTGGTGCAACACACGCTCTACCGGGTTCATCGGAGACACCTCCCTACGCGTTTTATACTAAACAGGTGTTGATCTATATGTCAAGCCCCCGACGGCTCCTACGCCCGTTCCCTCGCGCGCCCATCCTTGTCTTCGGACTACCGGGGGCGCACTATTTCCGCCACGGAGGTGAGCCGTGAACGATCTCTGGCGGCTCGACGCAACCGCCCAGGCCGAGCTCGTCCGAGACAGGTCGGTGAGGCCCATCGAGCTGGTCGAGGCGTCGATCAAGCGCATCGAGCGCCTGAATCCGAAGCTCAACGCGGTCGTAACCTCGATGTACGATCGAGCGCGCGCCGAGGCGTCGGTGGCAGTCCCCGAGGGGCCCTTCGCCGGGGTGCCCTTCCTGCTGAAGGACCTCCTGGCTGAATACGCCGGGGTGAGGTTCACCGTGGGCTCGGCTTTCGTCGACGGTCGCTACACGCCGGACACGGACAGTGAGCTGACGCGTCGCCTGAGGCGGGCAGGGCTCATCATCGTCGGCAAAACCAACACGCCCGAGTTCGGCATTCTCCCGACGACCGAGCCCCGGCTCTTCGGTCCGACGCGCAATCCCTGGAACCTCGGCCGAACGCCGGGCGGCTCGAGCGGCGGGTCGGCCGCCGCCGTGGCTGCGGGCATGGTCGCCATGGCCCACGCGAACGACGGCGGAGGCTCGATCCGCATTCCGGCTTCTTGCTGCGGGCTCTTCGGCCTCAAGCCCACGCGCGGGCGCAACCCGCTCGGCCCGCACTACGGCGACATCTTCAGTGGTTTCGCCGTCGAGCACGCGGTGACGCGCTCGGTTCGCGACAGCGCGGCGCTTCTGGACGCCACGGCTGGACCGGATCTCGGCGATCCCTACGCCGCGCCAGCGCCGGCGCGCCCGTACAGCGAAGAGGTCAACCGGCCGCCGGGATTTCTGCGCGTGGCGTTCACGACCAGCGCCGCGACCGGTGTGCCCGTACACGCCGATTGCGTGCGCGCGGTTCAGGAGGCCGCGACGCTCTGCGCGCAACTCGGTCACGACGTGACCGAGGCGACGCCCGCCCTCGAGGGCGACACGATCAGCCAGGCGTTCCTCACGGTGTGGACGGCGGGGGCTGCGTGGAGCATCGACGACTGGGCGCGCCGTACGAAACAGGCGCCGAGTCCCGAATGCTTCGAGCCACTCACCTGGGGCCTCTACGAAATGGGCACCGGCCGGCGCGCCGCCGACTATCTGCTGGCGATCCAGGACCTCCAGCGGGTCACGCGTCAGATCGCGCAGTTCTTCGTCCAGTACGACGTCTGGCTCTCGCCGACGCTCGCCGAGCCGCCGCCCCCGCTCGGGAGCTTCGACCCGACGCCCGACAATCCCATGCAGGGGCTCCTCCGGGCGATGCAGTTCGTCCCGTTCACCCCGATCTTCAATGCGACAGGCCAGCCTGCGATGTCGGTCCCGCTCCTCTGGAATCAGGAGAATGTGCCGATCGGTGTCCAGTTCGCGGGGCGATTCGGTGACGAGGCGACGCTCTTGCGGCTTGCCGCGCAGCTCGAGCAGGCGCGCCCCTGGGCCGGCCGATGGCCGGAGCTCTGAACGGGGCGCCTGCCGTCGCTGACCTGGACGGCGTCCGGAATGGGGCGGTCGACGTGGTCCGGCCGCCCTCATGGAGAGGTACGTGATGAAGCCGAAGACGGCGGACAACGATCGAGGGCGGCGGGCGGACGCGCTCATCGCGCGGATGAAGAAAGCCCGCGGCTACATCTACCCCGAGTGGGAGTTCGCGGCGCGGCAAGATCCGGAGTTCGTCGAGGCCTACAACAAGATTTACGAGCTCGGTCTCGGCGAGGGACAGCACGTCTCGGCCAAGGTGCGGGAATTCGTCGCCATCGCGCTCCTCGCGTTCCGCGGCGCCGAGAAGGCCGCCCTCATGGCACACATGCAACGGGCGATCCGCTTCGGCGCGACGCGAGAGGAGTTGTTCGAGGTGCTCGAGACGTGCATGGTGCCCGGCGGCGCCCCGACGTTTCATCGGGGACTGAGCGCGCTTCTGGAAATCGACGCCACGTAGCCGTCGGAGGATGACCAGGAGCGTCGCCTCGACGTCAGGACAGCTCGTACGCGCTGACGACGAGGACGGCGCTCGCGATCATCAGGGCCACGGAGAAGCTGCCGCCCATCGCGATCGAGACTCCGGCGTCCTCCTGCATCATCGGCAGGATCGGCGTGAAGGCGAAGCGGCCGATGCCCATCGCGACCGCGAGCGCGACGAGCCCCGCCAGGGCGACGGCGGCCGCGGAACGGCGCGGTGGTGTCCGCGTCATCAGCAGCGGGCGCGGCGGGGGGGCTCCGCGAACAGCTCCGAGGGCCAGAGCCGGCGCGCTTCGGCTCTCAGAAAGCTGAAGCCGGCGCCGGTCGCGTAGAAGTCGTCGGTATCCGTGTCGCCGATGTGATAGTACGCCGCCGCCGGAAAGCGTCCCTTGACGTCCGCAAGCCGATGCTTCAGCACCGTGAAGTCGACGGCGATGTGGAGTCGCTCCCAGAGGTCTTGCTGGTAGCTGATCGGCCGATCAGAGCAGCTTCCGACGAGATAGCCGAGGCGCTTCGCCGTTCTGACCAGCGCGACGGGCACGATGCCCGGGGGCTCGCCCACCTCGAGCGTCCCATCGATGTCGAAGCTGACCAGCGTCACCCGGCTCACGGGAGCTCGGCGCCGTCCGTCTTCTCGGCCATGGTGTTCATCGTCACCCCGTTCAGCATCAGTTGTGAGGCTCGCGCCGTCGCCGGCCCGCGCTCGCCTCGCTCTCGACTCCGCAGACTAGACTGGACCGCCGACGAGGAGTCGCGGCGCCCCGCCGCGCTAGACGACGCCTGCGGCGCGCAGCGTCGCGATCTCGTCGGTGCTCAGGCCCAGCAGTCCCGACAGGATCTCGTCCGTGTGGCGACCGAGCGAGGCGCCCGCGTGAGTGATGCGCCCGGGCGTCAGCGAGAGCTTGGGCACGACGCCCGGCTGGGGCAGCGAGCCGATTCCCTCGGCGGGCACGTCGACGATCATCTCGCGGGCGCGGTAGTGGGGGTCGGCGAAGATGTCGGCCATGCTCATGACCGGTGAATGCGGGATGTCGTGGCCCTTGAGCTCCGACACCGCCTTGTCGAAGGGCCGCTCCGCGAACCACTGCGTCATGAGGTCCAGGATCACTGGAATGTGCTTCGGCCGCTCCTCGGCGCTTGCGAACCGCGGATCGCGCGGGAGCTCGCGCTGTCCGATCATCGTGCAGAGCCGCTCGAAGAGATGCTGGGCCGGCGCCGTGAAGACGATCCATCTCCCGTCCAGCGTTTGAAACGCACCCCCTGGCCAGCCCGAGTGCTGAAGCCCGCCGCGCTCGCGCACGACGCGCTGCCGGCCGTAGAGCGTCGTCGTGTACTCCATGACGCGGAAGGCCGACTCGTAGAGCGCCGCGTCGATCCACTGCCCCTCGCCGGTCGCGTCGCGGTGGCGGAGCGCCGCCATGACGCCGAACGCCGTGAAGAGCCCGGTCATGTAGTCCGGATACACCGGGGTCGGGCGCGCGGGCGGCCGATCAGCGTGACCGTTGACGAACCACGTACCTCCGAACGCCGATCCGATCGCCGCGTAGCCCGGCCCCTGATTCAACGGGCCCGTCTGACCGAACGCAGTGATGCGCGCCATGACCAGACGCGGGTTGATCGCGTGCAGCGCTTGCCACCCGAGACCCCAGCGCTCGAGGACGCCGGGCCGAAAGTTCTCGAGAACGACGTCGCACCGGGGCACCAGCCGGCGAACGATGTCCTGTCCCTTCAGCGTGTGCAGGTCGAGGGTCACGAGCTTCTTGTTCCGGTTGTCGACGGCGAACCAGTACGTGCAGCCGTCCTCCGACGGGCCGAGGCGCCGGAGGTCGTCGCCCCGGCCGGGCATCTCGGTCTTGATCACCTCGGCCCCGAACTCGGCCATGAGCGCGCCGCAGAACGGGCCGGCGACCACCTGAGCGAGCTCGAGCACCCGGATTCCGTCGAGAGGTCGACGTGACTCTGTCATGGAGCCGGAGTCTATCACTATCGCGCGCGGGCGGATCTTGCCCTACCATGGCTGCGCCGGGGTGTTCGCGTGACGGCGTCCGCAGAATTTTCGAGGAGGACATGCATGGCCAGCGCAGAGCCGGGTGGCCTCAAGGATCTGGTCGACGTCGAGCGTGGCATTATCAGCCGGGAGATCTTCGTGAACGAGGAGATCTACCGGCAGGAGCTCGAGCGGGTCTTCGCGCGCGTCTGGCTCTTCGTCGGTCACGAGAGCCAGATCTCGCGGCCGGGTGACTATCTGACGTCGTGCATGGGCGAGGAGTCGGTCATCGTGTGCCGCGACCGCACGGGGCGGATCCGCGTCTTCCTCAATTCGTGTCGGCACCGCGGCATGAAGGTCTGCCGGTACGACGAGGGCAACACGGTCGAGTTCCAGTGCCCCTACCACGGCTGGAGCTACGGGACCGACGGGGCGCTGGTGGGAGTTCCGTTCGCCAGGGACGCCTACGGCGCGCAGCTCGACCGGAGCCAGTGGGGGCTCATCGAGGTCGCCCGGGTGGAGAACTACAAGGGGACGATCTGGGCCACGTGGGACGCGTCGGCCCCCACGTTCCTCGAATACGTCGGCGGCTACAAGCTCTACCTCGACCTTCTCCTCGACGCGTGGGACGGGCGCGAGGGCGGAACGGAGGCGATCGGCGGGATCCACAAGTGGCTCATCCCCTGCAACTGGAAGTTCCCCGCTGAGAACTTCTCCGGAGACCGCTATCACGGTGTGAGCCACCGCTCGGTGGACATGGTCGGCATTGGACCGAGCGGAAAGGGGCGCCGCGACATGCAGGAGCGGAACGAGGCCCGGTGGCTCGACATCTCATTCCCCGAGCTCGGCCACTCGATGATCGCGTTCCTCCGGAAGCACGATTCGCCCCTCGCCCCGGCGTATCAGGACGCGCCGGTGGTGGCCGACTACTTCCGGCGGTGCGAGGAGGAGCGCAAGCGCCGTCGCGGCGAGTACTGGCGACTCTTCGGCGGGCCCGGCACGATGTTCCCCAACGTGTCGCCGCTGGCCCGGCAGCCGCGGACGCTCGCGGTGTGGCATCCGCGCGGCCCCCACCAGACCGAGGTCTGGCGCTGGTACTTCGTCGACGCCGACGCGCCGGCGGAGGTGAAGGATTTCCTGCGCCATTACTACATCCGCTACTCGGGTCCGGCGGGGCTGACCGAGCAGGACGACATGGAGAACTGGAACTACGCCCACAAGGCGAGCCGCGGCACCGTCGCCCGGCAGTACCCGTACAACTACGAGATGGGCCTCGGCCGGGCCACGTGCGCCTTCGAGGACCACGGGCTCAAGCTCCCCGGCACGATCAGCGACGTGACGGAGGCCAACGCCAGCGAGAACAACCAGCGCGGCTTCTACGGGCGATGGCGCCAGTTCATGGAGGCCGACAGCTGGACGGGCCTGATGGCCCCGTGAGCGCCGAGGCTCCCGCGCTCGCCCGACTCCTGCGCCAGCGGGAGAGTGGCTCGACCTCTTCACCGAGGACGCGCGCTACTGGATGCCGATGCGCAACGTCCCTCACGACGACCGCGAGAGGGAGTTCACGCAGGAGGGCGCCGACGTGAACTGGTTCGACGAGGGCA
>QHSV01000285.1 GCA_003221655.1 Candidatus Rokuibacteriota bacterium | reverse complement strand
CGCGTTGGCGGCGAGAAAGGACGTGATGACCCAGGACATCTCCTCGATGCCGGCCGACAGCGAGCCCTGCATGTGGGGGAGAGCGACATTGGTCACGCTGGTGTCCAGGACCTGCATGACCGTGACCATCATCACGGAGAGCGTGATGGCCCACCTGCGGGCGGGCGTGATCTGCCAGTCGGTCAGCGGCTCGACGGTGCTCACGGTCCCCACACTACGTCAGAATCGCGTCGCGATGATCTGTCGAAACGCTGACGCCGGCTCCCGCCACCGCCTTTTGCGCAGCGCTTGGCGGCCTTCCCCTGCTAGACTGATCTTGCAGCTACCCACGGTCGAACCCGGTGAGGAGGGCCCCGAATGGCTTCGGCGGTGGCAGCGCGTGTGCTCGTTCTGGGAGCAGCATTGCTGGTCGTATTCCCCACCGCCGTCGGCGCCCAGGCCGAGCTCCAGATGTGGCTGAATCCCGAGTTGGGGAAGCAGATCCCACGGGCCGACTATCGATTCACCTACTATCCTGATCGAAAAGTGGACAATCAGGATGCCCACCTCGGACTCTCCGAGCACCGCGTCTCGCTCTTCGTCCCCCTCTTCCAGGACACCGCCAATGAATGGGGGCTCTCCGCCAAGACCCGCTTTCAGGATATCGACACGCGCGCCCGCTTCCCGGAAGTGGGCGGTCGCTTCCCCAGCGAGCTCTGGGATGTGGGCGGCACCCTCAGCTTTCGTCACAAGTTCGACGGCGGCTGGATCGGCGGGCTGGCCCTCACAGCAGGCTCCGAAAGCGACGAGCCGTTCCACAGCATCGATGAGGTGTACTACCGGGGTTTGGCGATGCTCCGCGTCCCGCAGGGCGAGCGCAACGCCTGGATCTTCACCCTGACCTACGCGAGCGATGAGCCAATCTTCGGTCAACACCCCCTGCCGATGCCCGGCATCGCGTACGTGTGGGTGCCCTCCGACCGCTTCAACGTCGTCATCGGCGTCCCGTTTTCGTCGATCGAGTTCAAGCCGTTCGACACCCTCACCCTCGAGGCGCAGTATTTTCCGATCAGGACGGTGCGCGCGCGCGCGACCTGGCAGATCTTCCAGCCGCTGCGGGCCTACGCGGGCTTCGACTGGGACCATGACAAGTACTACCGCGCCGACCGAGACGACAAGGACGACAAGATTTTCTATTATGAGAAGCGGCTCACCGCGGGCGTTCGATTCGACTTGCGCCACGTCGGCTTCGAGGTCTACGGCGGCTGGGCGTTCGATCGCTTCTACTTCGAGGGCGACAGGTACGGGAACCGCCATGACAACCGAATCGACGTCGACGACGGGCCGTTCATCGTCGGCAAAGTGAGCGTCCGCTTCTGAGAGGCGGGACCTCCCCCGTCTAGCCCGCGTGACGGCCGGCGACGGTTTCGACGAGGCAGATGGCCGGCAAGAGGTAGGCGATGCCCAGGGCGAATCCGCCGGCCACGTCCGACACCCAGTGCGCCTCGAGGTAGAGGCGACTGAAGGCGACGGCCAGCACTATCGCGGCACAGCCCGCGCTCCCCAGCCATCGCTGGCGCCGAGTCAGCGTCGACGTGCAGAGCAGATAGATCATGAGGCCAAAGAACACCACGAGGGCCAGCACATGACCGCTCGGGAATCCCCAGGCCGCGAGATTCGGACGCGGGCGGTCCACCGCCCATTTGGCGGCGAATTCGAGCCCACCGGTTCCCGCCATCAGCAGCGGCAGCACGACGGCCCAGCGACGGCTCCTGCGCCACAGGAGCGAGACGCCGAGCGCGATGAGAGGGATGAGCCCGTAGCTCTCGCCGAGGCCGGAGATTCCATTCATCGCGGGGTCCAGGAGGGGCACGTGAGCGAGTTGAACGAAGGCGCGAGCGCTGTAGTCCAGATCGAAGAAGTGCTTCGCCGAAGCAATCACGGCCAGCGCCAGGAAGCCGGAGAGAGAGAGGACCGCCACAGCCAGCAACGGCCGCGACACGCCCAGCCCAGCGCCCTCCCTCTGCACGTCAAGAGTATGACACAAGTGTTTAGCTGATGCCACACGTGGCACCAGCGTTGCAACCCAAGGGCTAGGTGCGCGCCTTTCGCTCGCTGTCGGTGGCCATCGGCCTGGCGATCCTGGCCATTCTTGTCGCGCTAGTTGGAAAGGACGAGACCCTCGCCGCCACGGCGCGCGCGCTCGGCTGGCAGTCTTTGCTGGTTTGCTTGCCGTTCGCGCTGATCATGGCCGTCGACACGCTCGGGTGGCGCTACGCCTTCGCGTACGACCGCGTCCCGTTCCTCCGATTGATGGCCGCGCGCGTCGCCGGCGAAGCCGTGAACGTGATGACCGCGGTCGCTCCCGTCGGCGGCGACGCGATCAAGGTGTGGTTCCTCGGGTCTCACGTCCCCTATCGCGAGAGCGTCGCCTCGGTGATCGTCGCCAAGACGACGATCACGCTCTCCCAGACGCTGTTCTTGCTCCTCGGCGTGGCGGTCGCGCTGGCGCTGTCCGTGGACGCGCGCCTCGTCGCGGCGATGCTCTGGCTGTTGCTCGTCGAGCTGGTCGGCGCCGGGGGATTCCTGTTCGTCCAGGTGACGGGGCTTCTGGGCCGCGGCGCGCGCCGGCTTGCGCGCTTCGGCAAGCTCAAGGCGATCGCATCGGCGGAGAATCTCGATCAGACCCTCCAGAGCTTCTATCGACGGCAGTGGCGGCGATTTTCCCTTTCGATGGGCTTCCACCTGCTCGGCTGGCTCATGGGCGTGCTCGAGACCTGGCTCTTTCTCCAGGTGCTTCACGTTCCCGCATCGCTGGCCACCGCTGTCGTGATCGAGACGCTCGGCTCCGCGGTTCGCTTCGCCACCTTTTTCATGCCCGGGAGCCTGGGCGCGCTGGAAGGGGCGAACGCCGCGGCCTTCGCGGCGCTCGGGTTCGGCGCGCAGGCCGGGCTCGCCTTCAGCCTTCTCAGGCGGCTGAGGCAGGTGGTGTGGATCGGGCTAGGGGTGCTCGTGCTTCTCGTGGCGCGCGGACGAGCCCTGCTTGCTCCTGAGGCGCCGGCGTAACCACGACGGCTTCGGCCTCTGCGGCGGCCTGGCGCGCCTTCAAGCGCTCGAGGCTGCCCGCGGGTGCCAGCACTGGCAGCACGCCGCCGAGGACGCGCACGTCCTCTGGCTTCCGCCTGTTGACGCGCACGCGGATGTGCCGGCCCCGGTAGAGACCGACTTCATCCCGACAGCCAGGCAACGCGAGCATCAGCTTGATCAGCTGGGCCAGGATGCCGGTCTTGGTTGTGCGCGGAATCACGCAGACGTCGAGGAGGCCGTCTAGCGGTGAGGCCGCGGGGGTCAGGCTGAGGAAGCCCCGGTAGGTCTCCACGTTCGCGACGGTGACGAGCGCCGCGTTGCTCGTCACCGGGTGGCCATCGACCTCGACCTTGATGGTATCGAGGGCGGTCTCGGCGAGCCGTGTGATCGCCATCCGGTAGTACGCCAGAAGGCGGAGCTGGCGCTGGCGAGGGTTCCGGCGCTCTTGCTCGACGGCCTGCTGAATCCTCGCGAGCAGACCGAAGCTCTCGTTAGAGAGAAAGATCTGGCTCTTCGCGAGGCCCACGTCGACCCACCCGAGCTCACCCCGCCCGAGGAGGTCGACTACCGCTTCGGGGTCCCGAGGATACTCGAATGCCCTCGCGAAGAGGTTGCCGAAGCCGCAGGGCACCGGCAAGAATGGGACCGAGAGCCTCAGGGCCGCCGCGGCCGACTCGCTGAGCGTCGCATCGCCCCCGATCGCGACGAGGTACGAGAAGGTGGCGTCGCACGTTCTCGTCCAACGGGCGAGCTGGTCGAGCTCGCGGAACGCCCGGACACTGACGGCGTAACCCTGGGTTCGGAGCGCCCGCCGCGTTTGTCTCGCGACGGCCATCGCGCGGCCGTTGCCCGAGCCAGGGGTCACGACGATCTGCACCGCACGGTTCATGGGCTGCTCCTCTCGGTAGGTCTCACGTCCAGAACCTCCCGCTGTTCGGCCGTGTGCGGCAAGCGCCCACCCACGGGGATTCCACGGGATTCGCCAAGTTGTTGGAGCATCGACCGTGCCACTACGAAGGAAGCGGGCAAATGTCTGCTCTTGCGCGTGCCCTGGCTCCAATCGTGCGCTCGCGCGATGGAGCCGGCGATAGTTCAAGGAAAGAAATACAAGCCAAGGAGGAAAATCTACAGGAGCTGGAAGAACTACAGAGTAAGAGTTACAGACATCTACTGTGGCCATCGAGGTGTGGTCGACGCTCCGTGTCGCAGGGTTCCTTGCCGCGATCGTGCCGGCCGGGGGTTGTCTCGGGCCGGTCGCCGACCTCTACCCGCCTCCTGGCGACGAGACGGCGGTCACGATCTCGGTGCTCGATCACGGCTGGCACACGGCGATCGTCGTTCGCCGCGCCGACGTGGATCGTGCTCTCTGGCCCGAGGTCGACGATTTTCCGGAGGCGACGTTCATCGAGGTCGCCTGGGGCGATCGTGAGTTCTACATGGCGAGGCCGGCCACGCTCTGGCTGGCGATCAAGGCGGCGTTCCTGGCCTCCGGAAGCGTGCTTCACGTCGTCGGCTTCAGCGCTCCGGTCGCCCATTATTTCGCGGAAAGCGAGGTCGTCGAGCTGCGGCTCTCACGCCGCGGCTTCGACGCGATGACGCGCTTTATCCACGAGGAGTATCAGCGGGACCGCGAGGACCGGGCCCTTCGCCTCGAGCGCGGTCTGTACGGATCCAGCTGGTTCTACGCTGCGCGCAGCCGCTACCACCTGTTCAACACCTGCAATACCTGGATCGCGCGGGCGCTGAGTATGGCCGGGCTCGCGGTGACGCCGTCCGGCGTGATTACCGCGGACGAAGTGGTGCGGCAGGTAAGGAAGGTCAGGACTACCGCTGCCGGGGATGCCAGAACGTTCTGACCGCGGCGAGGCTCACCGGCGCGGCGACGCTCGTGCTACTGTGGCGTGCCGTGATCCCGCTCATGCTGCTGTGGCTGCGCGCAGCCGGGCTCGTCGGCCAGGCCGTCGCTCTCGGCAGTGCGGTCTTCGCGCTCGTCGTGCTGCGCCGCGACCCGGAGCGACGGCCTGCCCGCGCCCTCGATTGGACCTTGGCGCTCACTGGAGCCGGCGCACTCGTCGCCGTTCTCGCGCAGACTGGCCTGCTCGCCGTGCTGGCGGCGGCGCTGGCCGACGACGCGGGCTGGCCAATCGCCGCCCTGCTCGGCTCGACGGTCGGGATCGCCGGCATCGTCCGCATCGCGGCCGGGCTCGCCATCCTGTCCGCCGCCATCGCTCTTCGGCGGGCGCCGGCATCCCGGCTGCGCGCCGCACTGCTCCTGGGCTCCACCATTTTGCTGTCCGTCACCGCGGCCCTGGCCAGCCACGCGATGGGCCGACTCGACGGCCAGGCTTGGCTCCTGACCGTCACCGCGTTCCATCAGGCGGCCGTCGGCATCTGGGTAGGCGGCCTGATATGCGCTGCAATGCTCGTGCTGCGCGCGGACGTCTCTGCTGGGGATGTCTGGCTCCGCCCCTTCTCCGTGGTGGCGGCGGCGGCGGTCGTGGGCGTCGCCGTCACCGGCGTCGCCCTTTCGCTCGCCTACGTCGCCACACCGGGCGCCGCCATCGGCACCTCGTATGGGGCCATGGTTCTCACGAAGATAGTCCTCTTCGTGGCGCTGCTCGCGATGGGTGTCCTGAATCACCGCGCGCTTCATGGCCGCCTCGCGCTGCGCCCGTGGAGCGGTCAGCGATCCACCTCTGGCGGAAGCTCGATCCTGTTGCGCCGGCGCCTTGAGGTGGAAGCGGGACTCGCGGTGGTGACGGTCCTGCTCGCGGCATCGATCGGCTCGGCGCCACCGGCCGTCGACGTGGGAGTGCAGCGCGCCACGCTGAACGAGATCCGCGCCGTGTTCACTCCGCACTGGCCGCGGCTCTCGACCCCGACCCTGGCCGAGCTGGCGGCCGCCTCGGATCTCGCCGATCCAAACGCGCCGCGCACCGCCGAGATCACTGCGTGGTCCGAGTTTGGACACAACGTCGCAGGCCTCTTCGTGCTCGCCATGGGGGTCCTCGCGACGCTCGAGCGGTCCGGGCGGGCGCCGTGGGCCCGGCACTGGCCGCTGCTCATCATTGCGCTGGCGGGCTTCGTCGCCTACAGCGTGGATCCGGAGGGGTGGCAGACCGGGGCGGTCGGCTTCTGGGAGCATCTCCTGAGCCCGGAGGTCGTCCAGCACCGAATCCTGCTCATCCTCACTGCCCTCTTCGGCTTCGCGGAATGGCGGGTGCGAAGCGGCCGCCACCCGGATTCCCCGTGGCGCTACGTCTTCCCCGTCGTCGCCATCTGGAGCGGCGTGCTGCTCCTGGCGCACGCCCACGAGTTGAACGACGGCAAGTCGGCGTTCTTCATGGAGCTCTCGCATCTGCCGCTCGGGCTCGTGAGCCTGCTGGCAGGCTGGTCACGCTGGCTCGAGCTCCGGCTGCCTCCTGTCACGAGCGGCGGGCCCGGCAGGATCTGGGGCCCCGCGCTGGCCGTCTTCGGGTTGCTGCTCGTCCTCTATCGGGAGGGGTGACGACAATTTGGAGAACAACCGCAAGACAGCCAAAACCCTCAGCCTCACGATTGTCGTCGGCGCAACGCTGGTCGCCTGCTTGTCGGTTGCGCTGCCCTGCGGTCTGGCGCAGGGAAGCAGCAGCGACGCGGACAACGAGCGTGAGCGGGCGTTCGTCGAGGCGCTGCGACGTGAAGATCCGAGTGGTGCTGAGCGGTACGTAGCGCTCCGCGATGCACGCGGCCAGGCCATTGCCGAGCTTCAGCGAGTCCAGGCGCGGTACAGTGCCGCCGGACCCGAGCTCCGGCCCCTCGTCCTCCGCCAGCTCAAGGACGCCCAGCGACAGTACGCGAAGAGTTCACTCGCATTGCTGGATTTTCTCGATGCGAGGGATCGGCGCGCCCTCGCCCGCTACCAGGAAGAGGTCGGCCGAGTGAACAGGCTCCTTGAGGAGCACGCTCGGGCGCGCGCGGAACTCGAGAAGCTTCTTCGGGAAGAATGAGGGCCTCCCGTGAAGCTACTCGCCCAACCTCAGGCCGAAGAGCGGTAAGAGCGCCGGACGGATTGGGAGCCGGGACGAACCACCATCCGCACCAACGGCTTCGTCGGCGTGAGATTCGGGCAAGTGCGAGCGTGGGTGGTGACCGAGGCCCGCAGGTCAGTCCCGCACTGGCGGCAGAGATAGCAACCGTTACCAACGTCGGTGCCGAGTTCCTCGGGCGTGTAACCCCGTTGGCAGGTCTCGCAGAACGCGACCGAATGATGCCGGCATTCCGCGAAGAGCAACGCCCTCAGTCGAATGAACAGCAGCACGACATGCATCGTCGGCCTCAGACGCGAACCTGTCAAGCTCCGTGAGCAAAAAAAGTTCTGTGGAAATCTGTGGATTGGGGGAGACAGCGCCTGATACGAACACTTCGTCCACCGATTTTGGTGGATAGCGTGAGCGTCCCGGGGGAGCACGGCGCGCGTGCTGGCCCGCGACGACTTCGCCCGGACGCCGGCTCCTCGTCACACTGGAAGCGGCCCGCGTAGATGCTGATCAGACGACCCGCAGCTTGAACGGTTCTGGAAGCATCGCGGAGAAGACAGCGTGCGCCGGGAGAAGCAGTTGCTCATCGATTTCTTGTGCGCGTCGGCTGGCGGGTATCAGCGAGCGAGACTGGCAACTCTTCATCGGACACCTCAACGCAACCCTGGATAAGTTCCTGGTCGCCACGAACGAGAAGACCGACGTCCTCGCGTTCATTGAAAGCACCAAGAAGGACATCGTGGAGTAATGGTTTCGGGTGAGGCACGCGAGGGGGCCGTCCGAGGAGAAGGGAGGCTGGACGGCCAAGGCTTCAGTGGACTGCGGCTCAGGACGGCCCGCGCACGGGACGCCACGCGAAGCCCTACCGCAATGCGCGGCAACCGTTCCACCGAGGACGAGCCGGGGTACCGCCAGCTACTGCATGGCCCGTCCAACCCGAGGAGAGTCTACGCTTTCTTGTGTGGCTCATTCCAGCCGGGCCAGGTGGCGATGAAATAGCTCAGGCTGCAAGAGCGCGGACGACCATCTGCTCCTGGAGGCATTCAGAACACTTTCCCGGGGTGACTTGGAACCCATAGCGGTCTCCGATCACGGCCACGGCTTCCCGGACCTCTCGGGGAAAGGCCCCCATCTTCAGCGCCAGACAGGCGTCACAGAAGCGGATCGTACGGTACGCCCGGAGCAGGAGGGTGAGTTTATCTTGAACGTTTTGCATGGTGCCCTCTAGACCGACGAGGGATATCTACGCCTCGTCACCGGGTCTCGACGCACGCTGCCCGCGTCAACCCTAGGGGCCGCAGTGGCTGGCGGGGTACTGTAGCACACGGTTTGCGTCAGCGAGATTTCTTCCTCCAGTGAGCCCGGACAGCCGTGCCCAGTTCCACCTGGCCGGTCTCAGTTGGCCAA
>QHSV01000529.1 GCA_003221655.1 Candidatus Rokuibacteriota bacterium | reverse complement strand
GTGAACGCGCGCCGGCCCTGCTCCGAGCGGACGCCGGCGAGACAGGCGGACATCGAGCGATGAAGCCGACGATCCTTCCTGAGACCCCGCTGCCATCGACTGCCCGGGATGAGCTCTGGTCGAGCGACGCGATCGCGGGCATGCTGCAGGCGCTCGACGTGCCCTGGGTCGCCCTGGTGCCCGGGGCGAGCTTTCGCGGACTCCACGACAGCCTCGTGAATCACATCGGTAACCAGCATCCTCAGATGCTGCTGTGCCTGCACGAGGAGAACGCCGTGGCGATGGCGCACGGCTACGCCAAGGCCAGCGGCCGCATGATGGGCGCCATCCTGCACTCGAACGTCGGCCTGCTCCACGCCACCATGGCGATCTTCAACGCATGGTGCGACCGCGTGCCGATGCTCATCCTCGGCGCGACGGGACCGTGGGATGCCGCGAAGCGTCGGCCGTGGATCGACTGGATCCATACCGCGTCCGACCAGGGCGCGCTCGTCCGCGGCTACACGAAGTGGGACAACCAGCCCGGGTCCGTCCCCGCAGCGTACGACGCCCTCTTGCGAGCGGCGCAGATGGCGACGACGGCCCCGTGCGGCCCCACGTACGTGAACCTCGATGCGGCGCTGCAAGAGTCGAAGCTCGGGGACCTGCCGCCGTTGCCGGAACCGTCGCGCTTCCGTGCCCCGGAGTCGCCTCGCCCCGCGCCGGAGCTGGTCGCGCGGGCAGCGGCGCTCCTGTCGGGTGCGGCCGCACCCGTCATCCTCATCGGCCGCGGCCACCGCACGACGGAGAGCTGGCGCGCTCGGGTGGCGCTCGCCGAGAAGCTGGGCGCTCGAGTGATCACCGACCTCAAAGTGGGGGCGAGTTTCCCAACCCGCCACCCGCTCCACATCGGACCGCCGGGCACCTTTTTGTCCGAGGGCGCCACGCGCGCGGCTCGCGAGGCCGACGTCATCCTGGCGCTCGACTGGGTCGATCTGGCGGGAACGCTCAAGCAGGTCTATGCCGACCGGCCCATCACGGCCAAGATCGTCTCGGCATCGTGCGACGTGCACGTCCACCGCGGCTTCAGCATGGACTACTTCGGCTTGCCACCGGTGGATGTGAATCTCCTCGTCGAGCCCGACGTCGCGGTGCCGCTGCTCCTCGAGGCCTGCCGCGCCCGCGGGCAGGCGCCGGCGTCCGGAAGGGCGTCAGAACCGGGACGAGTCGCATCCGACGTGCTGAGCCTCCGAGCTGTAGCGGTGGCCCTCAACGAAGCCACCGACCAGGTGGATGTCTGCCTCACGGGGCTCCCGCTCGGCTGGCCCGGCGAATCTCGCCACTTCTCTCATCCGCTCGATTACCTCGGCGGCAATGGTGGCGGCGGCGTCGGAGCCGGACCCGGAATCACCGTGGGCGCCGCGCTGGCGCTGAAGGGCTCGGGGCGCGTTCCTATCGGCCTGGTGGGAGACGGCGACTATCTGATGGGCGTCACGGCGCTCTGGACGGCGACGCACTACCGCATCCCCTGTCTCCTCATCGTGTGCAACAACCGGTCCTTCTACAACGACGAGGCGCACCAGGAGCGCGTCGCCCGCATGCGGGGCCGCCCGGTCGAGAACAAGTGGATCGGCCAGCGGATCAACGAGGGCAGGACGTGACGCGGGCCGGCCGTTGGTTCCTCGCCCGTCAGCACGCCTTGCAGGGTGGCCAGTCCCGCGAGTAGACCGGGCGAGGGGTCCGCGGGCGGTGCTCACCCGCGGACCCGATGGTACACGTGCGCTAGGGAGCCTGCTCGTCGTGGAGTGCCACGCGAAGCGAGAGGAGGGTCCTCTCCCCACCGGCCTGGGTGAACCGCGCATCGACCAGCTCGCCCGGGCGAACGCCGGCCATCGCCACGTTGGCCGACGCAGGGACCATGACCCGCTCTTGATCCTCGATCACGATCTGGCGGCCCGAATAGTCGACGTCGGTCACCCGAGCCAGCCGGACCTCCGTTTGATCGGCTGTCCTCACCCAGATCGGATGCGCAACCGCGGTGGTGGCCAAGAAGAGCGTCACCGACGCGAGCCCGAGAATCCACTTCGTCATGCGAGTCCTCCTATGGGTTTGTTTGCGGCACCCCGACAGTCCGGAGCGCCATTCTCATGCGGCAACAGGCATGCCAAGGTCTGCAGGGCAGATATCTTCGCTACAGTGCGGTTCGTGGACTCGATCGCGCGTGTAACGCTTACACGCGAAGTTGTAGTTCTTACCTTGTGCGCCCACTCGTCGCGCGCTTGTGGCAAGGTTGTGCGCGCCGCAGGCCGCCGTGGGGCCAGGGCCCCACCGGCCGCGGGGAGGCTATGAAAGGTTGCGCAATCGGGCATGGAGGGAAAGAGCAATGGCGAAGCTGACCAGAGAAGACGTCTTGAAAAAGGCCGAGGAGCTCAAGAACTGGGGCAAATGGGGTCCGGACGACGAGCTCGGCGTCCTCAACTACGTCACGCCCGAGGACATCGTGAATGCCGCCAGACTGGTGAAGAAGGGCAAGGTCTTCCGGCTCGGCCTCAACCTCGACGAGAACGGCCCGCAACGCGGTATCTTCGGAGGACGCTGGAACCCCATGCACCAGATGCTGGCGACGGGCACCGACGCCGTCGCCGGCAAGCACGACGTCACGCCGGGCCTGCGTTACGCCGACGACGCGATCAACCTGCCGACGCAGGCCGCCACCCAGTGGGATGCGCTGGCGCACGTCTTCATCGGCGAGAAGATGTGGAACGGCTATCCGGCCACGCTGGTCGACAGCCGCGGTGCCCACAAGAACGGCATCGAGAAGTTCGCGAACAAGATGGTCGGCCGCGGCGTGTTGCTCGATGTGGCCCGATGGAAGGGTGTCGCGTGTCTCGCAGACGGTTACCCGATCACGGTCGCCGACCTGGACGGGACAGCTCGAGCGCAGGCAGTGACCGTGCAACGCGCCGACTTCGTCATCGTCCGCACGGGCCAGATGGAGGACCGCCTGGCGCGCAACGACTGGGGCGGCTACGCCGGCGGCGATGCGCCCGGACTGGCCTTCGAGACCCTGGACTGGATCCACGCCAAGCAGATCGCGGCGATCTGCAGCGACACCTGGGGGATCGAGGTGCGACCCAACGCGACCGGGCCTGACGTCTTCCAGCCCTGGCACTGGGTCACGATCCCGGCGATCGGGATCGTGCACGGCGAGATCTTCTATCTCAGAGAGCTCGCCGAGGACTGCGCCGCCGACCGCGTCTACGAGTTCTTCCTTTGCGCGCCGCCGCTGGTGATCACCCGGGGGACCGGCTCGCCGATCAATCCCCAGGCGATCAAGTAGGGCTTCGGCCCGCGCGCCGGAAGTGTTAGGATCGCGGGCCGGGAGAACTGCCATGACACAGAACGGCGCGTTGGCGAAGAACATGCGGCTGCTGGGCCACAATGATCTGGGCGGTTTCGGCAACTGCGGGGAAGGCATGGCCATTCAACTCGCCCGCGACGGGCGGCGGGTGCTGTGGCAGGGCCACGAATCCGCGCCGAAGAACTTCACCGGCGTGGACGTGACCGATCCACGAAAGCCTTCGGTCATCGTCCAGACCGATCTGCCCCACGGCGACATGCGGTCCAACAACCTGGACCTC
>QHSV01000284.1 GCA_003221655.1 Candidatus Rokuibacteriota bacterium | reverse complement strand
GGAAGTCATCGTCTCGCGTGGTGAGCTGATCGAGATCGGCGGAGAGTTCCGCATCCCCGACATCATGCTGCGGAGTGGCGCGACGCTGCGGGAGGTCGGGGCGACGAACCGGACGCATCTGCGCGACTACGCGGACGCGATCACGCCCGACACGGCGCTGCTCCTCAAAGTCCACACCTCGAACTACCGCGTGGTCGGCTTCACCGCCGACGTGTCATCCCGCGAGCTCGTGGAGCTCGGGCGCGAGCGCGGGATCCCGGTGATGGAGGACCTCGGCTCCGGATCACTGATCGATTTGCGGCCCTGGGGCTTTCCGTACGAGCCGACCGTGCAGGAGACCGTGGCGTCGGGGGTCGATCTGGCGTCGTTCTCCGGCGACAAGCTGCTCGGGGGTCCCCAGGCCGGTATCGTCGTCGGTCGGCGCGCCATCGTCTCGCGGCTCAAGAAGAACCCGTGGAACCGGGCGCTCCGGATCGACAAATTCACCATCGCCGCGCTCGAGGCGACCCTGTATGCCTACGAAGCGGGAACGGCGCTCCAGACCGTACCGACGCTCGCGATGCTGACCGAGCCGCTTGCCGCGGTGCGGAGCCGCGCGCGCCGCGTGGTGCGGCGCCTGTCCGCAGGCGTACGGGAGCGCCTGGGCGCGAGCCTCGTGGACGATCTCGCCAAAGTGGGCGGCGGCGCCTTGCCGACGGTCGAGCTGCCGACCGTGGCGCTCGCCGTCGGGACGAGCGCGGAGGCGGCGATGCGGCTCGACGAGGCGCTGCGTCTCGGTGATCCACCGGTCGTCGGTCGCATTTCCCACGACCGTCTCTTCCTCGACTGCCGGACTGTGCTGCCCGCGCAAGTGAGCATCCTCGCCCAGGCATTGACCGCCGCGGCGGCGCGCCTATGACGGGGCCGACCCCGAAGCATGTCGTTGTCGGCACGGCCGGGCACATCGACCACGGTAAGACCTCGCTCGTGAAGGCGCTCACCGGGATCGACACCGACCGCCTGCCCGAGGAAAAGGCCCGCGGCATCACGATCGATTTGGGATTCGCGTTCCTCGAGGAGGTGGGCGGGCTCACCATCGAGATCGTCGACGTCCCCGGTCACGAGCGTTTCGTCAAGAACATGCTCGCCGGTGTTGGCGGCATCGATCTCGCGATGCTGGTGATCGCGGCGGATGAAGGTGTGATGCCACAGACGCGTGAACACCTCGCGATCTGCTCCCTGCTGCACATCAGGGCGGGGCTCATCGCGCTGACCAAGGCCGATCTGGTCGAGCCCGACTGGCTCGGGCTGGTCGATCGCGTGTTCACCGTCAAAGGATTTGGCACCGTCGTCACCGGCACCCTCACCACGGGCGCGCTCGCCGTGGACGACCGCGTGGAAGTCTATCCGAGAAGCACCGAAGCCAAGATCCGTGGGCTGCAGGCCCATGGCCATGCCGTGGCCTCGGCGCAGGCCGGGCAACGCACGGCGGTCAATCTCCAGGGGCTCGAGCGGGCCGCGATCGCCCGCGGCGACGTCGTCGGGCTTCCCGGCACGCTCGTCCCGACGCTCCTCATCGACGGGACCCTCGAACTCTTGAAGGACGCCCCGCGTGCCATTCGATCGCGCACGCGTGTGCGGTTCCACGTCGGAACGAGCGAGATCATGGCGCGCGCGCTCCTGCTCGACCGGCCCGAGCTCGCGCCGGGCGAAACGGCCTTCGCGAGGTTTCGTCTCGAAGCGCCGCTGGTCGCGCGGCCCGGTGACCGGTTCGTCGTGCGCTCCTACTCGCCGATCGTGACGATCGGCGGCGGAACGCTGCTCGACGTCGACCCGCCGCGGTTCAAGCGCAAGGCGCCCGCCCTCGTCGCGCACCTCACCCTGCTGCAGACGGGCAGCCCGGAAGCCGTCCTGGAGGAGCACGTGCGGCACGTCGGTGCCGCGGGAGTGCGGCTCGCGACCCTCGCCGGGCGCGTGCCCTTCGGCCCGGAGCGCCTCCGCGGTCTCCTCGACGCCCTCCGGCCGACCGGCCGGGTGGTCGCCGTGGACCGCGACTGGTTCATCCATCCCGACAGCTTCACCCGGCTGCGCATGCTCGTCGTGGACGCGCTCGCGGCGTTCCACCGCGCGAACCCGCTCAAACCCGGGATGTCCCGCGAGGAGCTCCGCGGCCGCGCGGGCGGCGCCGACGAGCGCGTATTCGCATTTCTCCTGTCGTCGCTCGTCACGGGGGGCACCGTCAAGACCGAACGCGACAAGGTGCGACTCGCCTCGCACGAGGTGCGCCTGTCGCCCGAGCAGCAGCGCGTCGTCGATCGCCTGGAAGACGACTTTCTCCGGGCGGAGGCGGCCCCGCCCAGTGCCGAGGAGGCGTTGGGCAGGGCCGGGCTCGGCGGTGACGAGGAGCACGAGCTTTTCCAGGTGCTCGTGCAGGCCGGGAAGCTCGTGCGCGTGAAGGAATCGCTTTTCTTCCATACGCGCGCCCTCGACGCGATCCAGACGAAGCTCGTCGCGCTGCTGCGCGAGCGCAAAGAGATCGGGCCGGCCGATATCAAGGACCTGCTCGGCATTTCCCGGAAGTACGCCATTCCGCTCCTGGAGTTCTTCGATCAGCGCCGCGTCACGGCGCGCGTCGGGGAAAGGCGGATCTTGCGCGCGGGGTAGGGGGGGAGTAAGGTGTGGTCGTCCTTGGAAAGGAGCAGCACATGTTTGGGCTGGGCTACCAGGAACTGCTGATCATCCTCGTGATCGTGCTGATTCTCTTCGGCGCGAACCGACTGCCGGAACTCGCGCGCTCACTCGGCTCGAGCGTTAAGGAGTTCAAGAAGGGCGTCAACGAGGTCAAGGCCGAGGACACCGCCGCCGCGACGAAGAAGCCAGAGGAGAACAAGACGTAACCTCGCGCGCCGATTTCCTCGTCGCGGCTGCCCTTTCCCTCCTGACGATCGCCTCACGTCTCCCGTACCGCGCCCGTCTCCTCTACAACTGGGACGCCGTGCAGTTCGCGCTGGCCCTGCGTGAATACGACGTCCTCAAGCACCAACCTCACCCGCCGGGCTACATCCTGTACGTCGTGGTCGGCCGGATCGTCAACGTCTGGTTCGACGATCCGGCGGCGGCCTATGTCGCGCTCGCGGTCGCGTTCAGCGGGTTGACGACCTTCGTCGTCTACTACCTGGCCTGCGCCGTCTACGACCGGACGACGGCGGTCGCCGCCGCCGCGCTCCTGGCCGTGAGCCCGCTCTTTTGGTTCTATGGCTCCGTCGGCCTCACCTACGCCGGCGAAGCTCTCTTCGCGTCCACGGTCGCGTACTGCGCCTTCCGCGCGCTCAACGGGAGCCGGAGCGACGCGTACCTGGCCGCGTGGTACCTGGGCATCGCGGGCGGGATGCGCCAGTCGCTCCTCATCCTGCTCTTTCCCCTTTGGTGCGGGTGCGTGGCCTTCGGCCTCCGAAGGCTTCGCGTCGCGGCGGTCGGGCTCGCCATTCTGTGCGCCTCGGTCCTCACCTGGTTCCTGCCGATGATCTGGCTCACCGGCGGCCTGGGTCGGTATGTCGCCGCCTCGGTCGAGCTGGCCGACTCGGTTGTCATGCCCACCTCGATCGTCGGCGGCCCCATCGAGATCACGCTGCGCATGTCGCGCTATCTGCTGGAGTCCGTGCTCGTCGCACTCGGCCCGCTGGCGGCGGCGGGGTTCTTCACGGTCTGGTACGTGCGCCGCCACGGCTGGGGCACAAGGGAGTGGTTCTTGCTCGGCTGGACGATCCCGTCGGTGGTTGTCTGCACGCTCGTGCACTTCGGTCAGGCGGGCTACATCCTGACGTTCCTCCCCGCGCTGGTGATCTTCCTCTCGCGCGTGCTGGTGACGGCGCTCGGGCACGCCGGCGAGTCGCTGCCGTATCCGCGGGCGCGGGTCGCCCTCACGGCGGCCGTCGTCGTGCTCGTGGTCCTCGTGAACGGCTCGTTCTTCGTGTCGGCGCGGCCGGCACCGCGGGATTTCGACACGCCGCGACCCAACTGGGTCCGTCAGGCGCAAGACGAGGCGTTCGACTGGATCTTCAGCCGGACTGCCGGGGCGCTGCGCGAGCACGAAGAAGTGATGCGGGGATTCGTCGACTCGATCCACGGACTGTACCCTGCGGAAGAGACCGTTGTGATCACCGAGCAGGGCAATTCGCGCTCGTACCCGTGGTTCCGTCACGCCATGTTCTACCTACCCGAGTACGCGGTCTACGAGCTCCACGTGGGCGATCGGGTCCCCGGCTTCCGGGCGTCGCGTCGCTCGTCGACCATGACGACGATCCCGGACACCGAGATCGACCTTCCGGCGTCGGTGGAGCGCCTCGTCTGGTTCGTCGACCACTGGAGCCCGACGACCGTGCGGCCCGAGGGGCTCGTCGAGATCGAAATTCCCTACGGTCGCTATCTCTACGTGCTGCCGCTGGGCAAGGAGCCCGTCGACTACGAGGACTACACGTTCATCCGCGCGCAGCCCTCTCGCCGCGCCGTCAGCGCCGCGCGTGCCCGACCGAGGTGAGCGCCCTACGGCACGAGCCCACCGGTGGCGCGACGACGTCTTCGTCATCGCGGCGGCACTGTTCCCGCTCGCCCTCTTCGCCGCGCGCGAGCGGCAGATCGCCGGAGCGTCTGGGTTCCCGCTCGACGACGCGTGGATCCATCTCCAGTTCGCGCGCAACCTCGCCGAGGGCGCAGGCTTTTCCTTCAATCCGGGTGCACCGGTTGCCGGCTCGACGGCGCCCCTGTGGACGCTCCTGCTCGCCGCAGGCGCTGCGGCTTTCTCCCCCTCGCTCGGGATGGCCAAGGCATTCGGCGTCGCCGCGACCCTGGGCGCAGCCATTCTCACCCGCCGGGCAGCGCTCGCCTGGGGAGCTCGAGGCGACGTCGCGCTCGTCGCGGCCGTCGCGCTCCTGTGGACCGGACCAGCCGCTTGGGGCGCGCTTTCAGGCATGGAGGTCGCGCTCGCCGCGTTCCTGGTGGCCGCCGCTCTCCTCGCGCACGCGCACGATCGTCTGCTGGCGTCGTCGGCGTGCGCGGCGCTGGCCGCCCTGGCGCGGCCGGAGGCTTTCCTTCTCATCCCCCTCTTCGTCCTCGCTCGTAGGCTAACGCTCCGCCGGGCTGCGGGGTTCGCGCTCGTGACGGTCGTGACCGTGGCGCCGGCGGCGCTGTTCAGCTTGTGGACCGTGGGCACGTTGTATCCCGCCACGGCCGCGGCCAAGGTCGAAGGCGGGCTCGTCGGCTGGCTCGGCGGCGTCAACGAGCCGGCGGCGCTCACGTGGATCTGGCGCCCGTGGACATTTCTCACGGGATGGATTGGCTGGCTCACGGCCACCCACTGGCTTCTGCCGCTGGCGCTGGTTCCAGGGCTCGTCTTCGCATGGCGTCGCGCGGGCCGCGCGCTCGGCGCGGTTGCGCTCGCGCTCCTCGCGCACCCGTTCGGCATGGCTTTGCTCGCGCCGTACCGTGGCCCGGCGTTTCAAGAGGGTCGGTATTCAATTCACCTTCTCCCTCTCGCGGTGCTCACGCTGGCGGTTGCGCTGGGGGACTGGGGGCGCGGTGGCCCCGCTTCCGAGACCACGCTGGCAAAAACCTGGCCCGATGAACTTCCTGCGCGCGGCGATGCGGTCAACCCTGACAACACGGGTCTCGGAAGGGGGGCCACCACGCCCCCGGTCCCCCAGCGCAATTCCTGGGTGCGTACGGTCGCGGTGGTGTGGCTCGGCATTGCGGTTGTGAGTCTCGTGCCGGCAGCGACGCGATACGGGTGGGCGGTCCAGAACATCAACGCGATGCAGGTTCATCTCGGGCGGTGGGTGGACACCAACCTGCCGAGGACAGCCCGGATCGCGGCGAACGACATCGGGGCGATCGCCTACTTCTCGCGCCGTGAGGTCATCGACCTGATGGGGCTCGTGACGCCGGAGATCATTCCCTTTCGACGGCGGGGGGAGCCGGGAGTGATGCGGTACCTGAAGGAAGCGTGTCCGCAATACGTGATCATCTTCCCGGCATGGTTCCCGCAGATGGCCTCGAGCACGGAAACGCTCGAACCCGTCTACCGGGTACGCCTGGAGCGCAACGAGGTCGCGGGTGCAGCGGAAATGGTCGTGTATCGCCTGACGCGGTGTGCGGTATGATCGCGGCATGGGACAAGCAGCGCTGCTGTTCCTGACCGTTCTGCTCGTGCTCGGGTGGCCGGCGACCGTCGGCGCCCAGATCTACCGCTGGGTCGATGGCAATGGCGTGCCCCACTTCGCCGATGGAATCGGCAGTGTCCCCGACCGCTATCGCGCGGGCGCGGTACCGTTAGGTCTCAAGAACGCGCCGGCGCCCGGCCCGTTCGCGCCCGACGCCGATGGCGCCAAGCCCGGCTCATCCGGCGGAACGACGATCCGGTTCACCCCCGGCCAGCGGATCATGGTGGACGTCAGGATCAATGGCAGCGCAGCGGCTCGGCTGCTGCTCGACACCGGCGCCGACCGGACGCTCATCAGCCCCCGCGCGCTCCTGGCAGCCGGGGTCCTGAGCGCGGCGCCAGCGGCCACGGGCCAGATCGTGAGCGCGACGGGAAGCGAACAGATCCAGTTCGTGATCGTCGACAGCATCGAGATCGGCGACGCCCGCGTCGGACGGATGCCGGTGGGCTCCTACACCCTGCCTTCCACGGATGTGGGCGATGGCCTTCTCGGGCGCGATTTCCTCGACCAGTTCAACGTGAACATCGATTCCAGCCGGGGCGTGGTGACGCTCGCTCCCAAGTAGCTCTCGCCAGCCCTGTGATACCATGACGCTCCGGGTCATGGACTACAAGGCCACGCTAAACCTGCCGAAAACGGCCTTCCCGATGAAGGCGAACCTGCCGAAGAGCGAGCCGGAGATGCTCGCGTGGTGGGATTCGTTCGGAATCTACAAGCGCCTGCGCGAGGCGGGCGCAGACCGGCCCCTCTGGATCCTCCACGACGGCCCGCCATACGTGAACGGCCACATTCACATGGGCCACGTCCTCAACAAGGTGCTGAAGGATATCGTCGTGAAGTCGCGCACGATGCTCGGCTTCAACGCCGCGTACGTGCCGGGCTTCGATTGTCACGGCCTGCCGATCGAGCATCAGGTCGACAAGGAGCTCGGGCTGGACCGACCCGGCGTCGACGTGCGCCAGGCGATGAACCCCGTCGAGAAGATCGCCAGGTGCCGCGAGTACGCGCGCCGCTTCGTCGACATCCAGCGCGACGAGTTCCGGCGGCTCGGTGTCTTCGGCGACTGGGACAATCCGTACTTGACCATGGCGCCCGCCTACGAAGCGGTGATCGCCCGCGAGTTCGGGCGCCTCGTCGGACGCGGTCTCGTCTACAAGGGCCTGAAGCCGGTTCACTGGTGCATGCACTGCAAGACCGCGCTCGCCCAGGCGGAGGTCGAGTACGAGGAGCAGCGCGCGCCATCGGTGTACGTGAAATTCCCCCTCGAGACCATGCCGCCGGCCCTCACGGCCGAGCTCAAGGGACGCAACGCGTTTGCCGTGATCTGGACGACCACGCCATGGACCCTGCCGGCGAATCTCGCGATCGCGGTCCAGCCCTCACAGAGCTATGTCGCCCTCGACGTGGGCGGCGAGGTCCACGTCGTCGCCAAGGCGCGGCTCGAGGATTACCAGCTCGTGCTCGAGAGAGCCTCGCAGGGCAGCGTCCAAGTCAGGCTGGTCACGGCGGAGTTGCCCGGCTCGGACTACGTGGGGAGCACCTACCGGCACCCGTGGATCGACCGTCATGGACAGATCGCAGGAGCCGACTTCGTCGCCATGGACACCGGCACCGGGCTCGTCCACATCGCTCCCGGCCACGGCGAGGAGGACTACGAGCTCGGAAGGTCGCTCGGCCTCAAGATCTACAACCCCGTGGACGACGACGGGCGATTCGTCGCCGAGGTGGCGCACTTTGCAGGGTTGACGGTCTGGGAGGCGAACCCCAAGATCGTCGACCTCCTCCGCAATCGGGGCGCCTTGGTGGCCGAGGAGATCCTCGACCATACCTATCCCCACTGCTGGCGCTGCAAGAACCCGACGCTGTTCCGCGCCACCGAGCAGTGGTTCGTGGCCCTCGACCAGCACGGCCTCCGCACGCGTACGCTCGACGCCATCCGGCGCGACGTCCGATGGATCCCCGCCTGGGGCGAGGAACGCATCTTCAACATGATCGCGCATCGGCCGGACTGGACGCTCTCCCGCCAGCGCGTGTGGGGCGTGCCGATCGCCGCCTTCTACTGCGCCGGCTGCGAGACGCTGCTGCTCGAGCAGGCGGTCATCGAGCACGTCGCGCAGATCTTCGGTGGGGGCCGCGGGATCGAGGAGTGGTACCTCCGCCGTGAGGAGGAGCTGCTGCCGCCTGGCACACGGTGCCGCCAGTGCGGCGAGTCGGTGTTCCGCAAGGGCACCGACACCCTCGATGTGTGGTTCGACTCCGGCTGCAGTCACGCGGCGGTGCTGGAGACGCATCCCGATCTCCGGTGGCCGGCCGAGCTGTACCTCGAGGGCTCCGATCAGCATCGCGGCTGGTTCCATTCCTCGCTGCTGGAGGCCATGGCCACGCGCGGGGCGCCCCCCTACAAATGCGTGCTCACGTGCGGCTTCGTGATCGACACCGAAGCCCGCAAGATGTCGAAGTCGGTGGGGAATACCGTCGCTCCCGGGGAGCTCTTGCCGAAGTACGGGGCCGAGGTGCTGCGGCTCTGGGTGGCGGCGGAGGACTACACCGATGACATCCGGCTCTCGACCGAGATCCTCGACCGGGTGGCCGACGCCTATCGCCGCATCCGGAACACGTTTCGATTCCTGCTCGGCAATCTCGGCGACTTCGAGCCAGCGCGTGATCGGCAGTCCTACGCGCGGGTACACGAGATCGACCGCTGGATCCTCGACCGCTTGGCGCGCCTCATCGGCCGGGTCAGGCGGGCTTACGAGGAGTACGAGTTCCACACCGTCTTCCACAGTGTGCACAACTTCTGCGCTGTCGATCTCTCCGCGCTCTACCTTGACATCATCAAGGACCGGCTCTACACCTCGGCGGCCGATGACCCGCGTCGACGGGCGGCGCAGACGGCTTGCTACGACATCTTCGGCACCCTGGCGCGGCTCGTGGCACCGATCCTCACGTTCACGTGCGAAGAGGCGTGGCGCTACCTGCCGGGCGTCCACACCGAGAGCGTGCACCTCGAGCGCTTTCCCGAAGCGCCGCGCGAGTGGCTCGACGATGCGCTCAAGCGCGATTGGGACCGGCTCCAGCGTTACCTACGAGAGCCAGGACATCCCGGGTCTCATCGTCGGCGTCGACCGCGCGCCCGGTGCGAAGTGCGAGCGCTGCTGGATGCGCAGCGAGCGCGTCGGCGAACACCCTGCGCATCCCTCACTCTGCGAGCGCTGCGTCCCGGTCGTCCTCGCGCGTGGTGGTGCGAGCTGAGCGGCTGCGAGGCGAGCCGTTCAGGGGGCGGGCCGTGCGAGCTGAGCGGCTGCGAGGTGAGCCGTTCAGAGGGGCGGGCCGTGCGAATTGAGCGGCCGCGAGGCGAGCCGTCGAATGGTGCAGGCGATCCGCCCTGAGCGGCCCCGTATCGGGCGCGTCGTCGCGATCGCCGGTGGTGTCGTCGTCCTCGACCAGGTCGTCAAGCTGATCGCGCTCGACCGCCTGACACTGGGCGTCCCCGTCGAGGTGGTCCAGGGCCTCGTCGCGCTGACGCTCGTCAAGAACCCGGGCCTCGCCTTCGGCCTCCTCTCCGGCATCCCGGCCGGCTGGCGCTGGGTCGTGGGGCTCCTCTCGCTGGCGGCGCTCGTCGTCCTGCTCCGGGTGGCGCTGCGGATCCTTCCGAGCGGCGGATGGCGCGAGCAGTCCGCGATCGGCCTCATCTTCGGCGGGGCCGTCGGTAATCTGATCGACCGGACGCGCCTTGGCGCCGTGGTGGACTTCGTCGACGTCCACTTCCGCGGCTGGCACTGGCCGGCGTTCAACGTCGCCGACTCGGCGATCACAATGGGCGTGGCGGTGCTGGCGCTCGGGATGCTCGCCCATCGATCACCTTCCGCTCCCGTCTGACCCGTGACGGTGCTCACGGTCGAGCTCGCGTCGGCCGGCGCCAGGCTCGATCGCTGGCTCAGCGCCCGGCTGACCGCTCTCTCGCGGGCCAGACTCCAATCTCTGATCCGCGGCGGCCTCGTCCGGGTCGACGGCTCGGTGTTCAAGGCTGCCCATCGGCTCCGCGGAGGCGAGAGGATCGAGATCGAGGTCCCGTCGCCCATGGAGGAGCAACTCTTGCCCGAGCCGACCGCGCTTTCCGTCGTCCACGAGGACGAGCACGTGCTCGTGGTCGACAAGCCGGCCGGGATGGTTGTCCATCCCGGCGCCGGCCGAGCGCGCGGCACGCTCGCGGCGGCGATTCTCGCCCATGCGCCGACCACCGCGGGCGTCGGCGGGCCCCGGCGTCCGGGAATCGTTCACCGGCTCGACAAGGACACGTCGGGACTTCTCGTCGTCGCCAAGACGGCACAGGCGTACGACGCGCTCGTCGCGCAACTGGCTGCCCGCACGGTGACGCGTCGCTATCTCGCGGTCGTTCATGAACGTGTCCGCGCGAACGAGGGCATCGTGGACGCGCCGATCGGGCGCCATCCGACGAACCGGGTGAAGATGGCAGTTCGCCCCGTCGGCCGTGGCAAGCGGGCCATCACCCGATATCGGGTGCTCGAGCGGTTTGCACACTTCACGCTGCTCGACGTTCGCCTCGAGACGGGGCGTACCCACCAGATCCGTGTCCATCTGGCGTCGCTCGGCCATCCGGTCGTCGGCGACGAGGTGTACGGTAAGCCCCACTCGCGGCCGCCGATTGCGCTCGACGGCTATGCTCTCCACGCCGCGGAACTCGCCTTCGTCCATCCAGCTTTTCGGAAAGTGATCGAATGCTCCGCCCCGGTGCCGGCCAGGATCGAGCGGCTCCTGTCGCACCTCCGCAACAGCGATCGGACGGCCGGTTCTCAGGGGAAACCCTGATTGTCGCAGTCGAGCGACGATGTACTATGAGGGCTACCCGATGGACAGACTGACGGCC
>QHSV01000283.1 GCA_003221655.1 Candidatus Rokuibacteriota bacterium | reverse complement strand
CTCAGATCTCTCGCGCGAGTCCCTCGAACGTGTCGTCGACGAGGCGACGGCGCTGGCGAGGATCACCGCGGAGGACCCGCACGCCGGGCTGCCGGAGCCCTCGGCGTTGATCGAGCGCGTGCCGGACCTCGACCTCGAGGACAGTAGCGATGATCTCTCCCCGGAGGAGAAGATCGAGATCGCTCGCCGGGCGGAGGCCGCGGCGCTCGAGAGCGACCCGCGCATCACGAACTCGGAGGGTGCCGAGTACTCCGATCGCCGGGCGCACTACGCGTACGCGACCTCCCACGGCTTCGCCCGGGGCTACGCGACGACGAGCTTCGGGATCAGCGTGGCGCCGATCGCGTCCCGGAACGGCGAGATGCAGCGAGACTACTGGTACTCGGCGGCGCGCAAGCGTGCCCGGCTCGAGGATCCGGCCGCGGTTGGGCGGATCGCGGCCACCCGCGCGCTCCGGCGCCTGGGCGCCCGGAAGATGAAGACGGTCGAGGTGCCTGTCGTGTTCGACCCGGACACCGCAGCGAGCCTCGTGCGCTCGATCGCGTCGGCGGCGAGCGGCCCGAGCCTCTATCGGCGCGCCTCGTTCCTGCTGGACCGGCTCGGCACGAAGATCGCGGCGCCGGCCGTGACGATCGTGGACGACGCGCTGATCCCGGCGGCGCTCGGCTCGCGGCCGTTCGACGGCGAGGGGCTGGCGACCGTCCGGGCCGTGCTGGTGCGGGAGGGCGTGCTCGAATCCTACCTGCTCGACACCTACAGCGCGCGGAAGCTCGGGCTCCAGTCCACGCATCACGCCGGCCGGGACGGCAGCGGTGTGTCGGTCTCGACGAGCAACCTCATGCTGCTGCCGGGTAAAACGTCGCCGAAGGAACTCATCGGATCGGTCCAGAACGGGTTCTACGTGACCGAGCTGATTGGGTTCGGAGTGAACGGCGTGACGGGCGATTACTCTCGCGGCGCCGTGGGGTTGTGGATCGAGAACGGCGAGCTGGCGTATCCAGTGGAGGAAGTGACGGTGGCCGGCAACCTCCTGGAGATGCTGGCGGCGATCGACGGCGTCGGCGACGATCTGGTCCTGCGCGACCGGACCGTGGCGCCCACGGTGAGAATCGGTCGCATGGTGGTGGCCGGAACCTGAGAGAAAACGCGATGGTCATCGACAGCCACTGTCACCTGCACGACCGGGCGTTCGCCGATCTGCGGGAGACGCTCCGGCTGTCGTGGACGCACGACGTGTGGGGAGCCGTCGCCGTCGGGTGCGATGCCGAGACGAACGCGCAGACGCTCGCGGCGGCGGCGGCGGCCCCGAAATCGATCTGGGCCTGCCTGGGCTTTCATCCCGACTGGACCCGTCTCACGGACGAGGACCTCGATCGCGTCGAGGCGCAGGTCGCCGCCCACCACTCGCGGATCGTGGGTGTCGGGGAGATCGGTCTACCCTGGTATTCGCTGGAGGGCGCGCCGGACGCGGCCGCGATCATGGCGCGGGGCCGCGAGCGGCTCGACCGACTGCTCGGTCTCGCCTCGCGCTGGGATCTGCCGGTGGCCTTGCACGCGCCTCACGGCGCCGCCGCCGATGCCCTCCAGGCGCTGAAGCGCCACCGCACGGAGCGGGCCGTCTTCCACTGGCACAAGGCGCCGGTCGAGGTGACCCACGCGATCGTCGACGCGGGCTACTTTGTCTCGGTCACTCCCGACGTCGTCTATCGCGACCGCGACCGCGAGATGGTCGCGGGGGCGCCGCTCGATGCCCTGCTGGTCGAGAGCGACGGGCCGTGGAAGTATGGGGGCGAGTTCGAGGGCATCGAGTCCGGTCCGTGGCTCGCCAGCCGGGTGGCCGAGGAGGTGGCGAAGCTCAAGCGGCTACCGGTCGATGAGACGATGTTCCAGCTCTCGACGAACACGTGCCGGCTCTTCGACCTCATCTGGGTTTGACCCCGGAACGACTCGCCCTCGTCCTCCATCTTCCCGAATCCGGTCGCCTCAAGTCCACAGCGCGAGGGCGAAGATGCCCCCGGCGAGGAGCAGGCGGTAGACGACGAACGGTCGAAGCGAGCGGGTCTTGAGATAGCGCACCAGGAACCACACCGCGAACCATCCGCTCACGAACGCGACGCCCAGCGCGACCGCCAGCGGCCCGAGCTCTCCCGCGGGCAGGCCGGTCTTTCCCAGATGAAGCGCCTTCGCCATTCCGGCGCCGGCGGTGATCGGGATGCCGAGCAGGAAGGAGAAGCGCGCCGCCGTGGCGCGGTCGACGCCGCCCAGGAGCGCGGTGGTGATCGTGATGCCCGAGCGGGACGTGCCCGGGATCAGCGCGAGGGCCTGAGCGCATCCGACCGCGAGCCCCTGGGCCCAGGAGACGCGTTCCAGCGGATCGCCGGGCGCCGCGGGCGCGGCCGCGGCGCGGCGATCGGCGATCCACATGACGATCGCCCATGCACCGGTTGAGATCGCGATGACGATCGGCCAGCGAAGCTCGGTCTCGATGAGCTTCCCGAAGAGGATGCCGGCCACGGCGCCCGGGATGGTGGCGACGGCGAGCATCACGGCGAGCCGGCGCGGCACCGCCCCTGAGGCCATCCCCAGGAGCTCGCGCCGGAAGTACGCGACGAGCGCCGCCAGCGTGCCGAGGTGCATGACCGCGTCGAAGGCGAGGCCCTGATCGGGCCAGCCGAAGAGGTACGGCACGAGGATCAGATGACCGGAGGACGAGACGGGCAGGAACTCGGTCAGGCCCTGGACGAGACCGAGAACCACGCCCTGCGTGTAGGTCACCCGACGATATCTTCGCCGCCGTCGACACCGATCACGTTGCCCGTGATCCAGTACGTGTCGGGTTGGGCCAGGACCACGATGGCGCGCGCAACGTCCTCGGTCGTCGTCATTCGTCCGCTCGGGTTGCGCCGCCGGGCCTCAGCGATGATCGCCTCATGGCGCGGAATCTTCTGCAGCGCGGGCGTGTCGGTCACGCCGGCGCGGACCGCGTTCGCGGTGATTCCCTGCGGGGCGAGCTCGGCGGCGAGCTGCCGGACGTGTGACTCGAGCGCCGCTTTCGCCGCCGACACCGGGCCGTAGAAGGGCAGCACCCGCGACCCCCCGGACGACGTCATCGCGTAGATGCGTCCGCCGCGCGTCATGAGCCCACGCCCGACGACCTCCTGGACCCAGTAGACGAGGCTGTGCGCCATGACGTCGAGCGTCATGTCCATCTGGGCCGGGGAGACGGCCTCCTTCATCGGATCGGCGACGTAGAGCTTGAGGGTCCCGAACGCGAGCGAGTGGAGGAGCACGCGCACGGTCCCCGCCTCGCCGCGCTCCTCGAGTACGCGCTCCATCTGGCTCACGACGTCGGCGCGCTTGTCGGGATCAGCGGCGTTCACGTTGAAGAACACGGCCTCGCGGCCGAGCGCCTTGATCTCGCTCACGATCCGCTCGACGTTGCCCAGCGTCGCCTTGCGATCGAGGTGGACGCCGAAGATGTTCAGTCCGGCGCGCGCCAGCGCCAGGCTCGTGGCCTCACCGAACCCTGACGACGCGCCGAGCGCGAGCGCCCAGCCGCTCAGTTGGATCATCGCGTCTCCTTCCCGTGGACGACTGCATTCTAGCATCGTAGAATCGCCTGGGGCCATGCCGAAGACCGCGGGAATCATCCTCGTCGGCAACGAGATCCTCTCCGGTAAGATCGCCGACGCCAACGCCGCGTACCTGTGCCGTGAGCTCCGCGCGCTCGGCGTCGACGTGCGCCGCATCGCGGTCATTCCCGACGAGATCGAGCTGATCGCCCGCGAAGTCGCCGCGTTCAGTCGGGACCACGACGTCGTGTTCACGTCGGGCGGCGTCGGGCCGACCCACGACGACGTGACCATCGAGGGCGTGGCGCGCGCGATGGACGTCAAAGTGGTGCGTCATCCGCTGCTCGTCTCCATCCTCGAACGGCATTTCCGGGACCGGCTGAACGACTCGCACCTCAAGATGGCCGCGATGCCCGAGGGTGCCGAGCTGGTCGGGGGCGAGACGGTGCGGTTCCCGACGATCCTGATGCGGAACGTGTACATCCTGCCGGGGGTGCCCGAGATCTTCCGCCAGAAGTTCGAGGCGATCCGCGAGCGGTTCCGCGACCAGCCCATTCACCTGAGCAACGTGTTCGTCGCGATCGGTGAGGGAACGCTCGCCGACTACCTGAACGGGCTCCTCGCGGACTTCCCGCTGCTGCTCCTGGGCTCGTACCCCGAGTTTTCGAATCCCGAGTACAAGGTGAAGGTGACGCTGGAGTCGCGGGATCGTAGCTACCTCGAGGGCGCGCTGGCGGAGTTCCTTCGGCGCCTGCCGGCCGACGCGCTCGTGAGGGTCACCTAGCTCGGTCGACCGACGCCGGCTCTATTCGAACCTTGCTGATGGGGCCCAGACGCCCGAAAATGAAGCGATGAGCGACGAGGGGAGTGCCCCCAAGGTCGTCGTCGTCATGCCCGCGTATAACGCGGGCCGGACGCTTCGCCTGACCTACGAAGAGCTGCCGAAGGACGCCGTCAACCTCGTCATCCTGGTCGACGACGGCTCCACCGATGCGACGCTCGAGGTCGCCCGCCAGCTCGGTCTGGAGATCTTCGTCCACAACCGAAACTACGGCTACGGCGCCAACCAGAAGACGTGCTACGCCGAGGCGCTGCGCGCCGGGGCCGACGTCGTGGTCATGGTGCATCCCGACTACCAATACGACCCGAGGCTCGTTCCGCAGATCATCGCGCCGATCGTGGCGGGCGAGGCCGACGTGGTCCTCGGCTCGCGACTCAAGAGCGGCTCGGCGCTCGCCCAGGGGATGCCGTGGTGGAAGTACGTCGCCAACCGCTTCCTGACCGGCGTGGAGAACCGCGTGTTCGGTCTGTCCCTCTCCGAGTACCACACCGGCTACCGCGCGTTCCGCCGAGAGGTGCTGGAGACCGTGAACTTCACGGCGAACTCGGACGGCTTCGTGTTCGACCAGGAGATCATCGCGCAGGTCGTCGCGGCGGGTTTCCGGATCGCCGAGATCGGGGTGCCGACCCGGTACTTCCCGGAGGCCTCGTCAGCCAGTTTCCCGGCGTCGGCCGCCTACGGATGGCGGATTCTCGCGGCCCTCTTCTGGTTCACGCTGAACCAGCGCGGCCTGCGGCGCTCGCGCCGCTTTGACAGTCTCCGGGCACGGTACACCCGTCTGCCCTGACGCACCGGCGCTCCCGGCGCTGGTCAGGGTGCCGTCTCGGGCGCCGCGTCGTCAGGCCCTGCGCCCAGGACGTGCGAGGCGTGGTGGTGGATCATGCGCCACCCCCGGGGTCCGCGCTCGAACAGGTTGGTGGCCAGCACCGAGGTGACCGCGAGACGGCCGCGAACCTCCGAGAAGATGTTCTCGGTGCACGTGACCCAGGCGAGGTCACCGCACGCGGCGGACCGCACGTCCGAGAGCGTGAACCGCATCTCGGCCGTGTTCTCGAAGATCGTTTCCCATGACGACCGCACCGCGTCCCAGCCGACCAGGAGGGGCCAGCCCGGGTGGACGCACTTCACGTGCTCGTCGTGAGCCCACACGAGATCCATGCGCGCGAGGTCGAGCGTCTCGAACGCCTGGTAGAAGTGCGCGTTCGCCTGCTCGATCTCGGTGAGGTCACTCATCTCGAGCCGGCGTGGGGGAGACCGCGGCCGCCGGCAGTCGCACGACGAGCGTCTCGCCCTCGAGGGCGAGTGGTAGGGCGGTCAGCCGGTCGCCGACGCAGGGGCCTGCCGTGCAGAGCCCGCTGGTCGGCTCGTAGACGGCACCGTGGGTCGAGCAGATCAGCGTGCGCCCGTCCTCGCTGAAGAACTCGTTCGGCCACAGGTCGAGCGGGGTGCCAACGTGCGGACAGTGGTTGACGTACGCGCGGTAGTGGCCGTCGTGATTCACGACGAAGCCGTTCACGGTGCGCCCGGCGCGCTCGAGGCGAAACGTCGCGCTGTGGCCGGGCGGCACCGTCGCAGCGGCGCAGCGCCACTCGTCGGAGCCCGCCATGGCCCGGATGGTATCATTCCTGGGTATGCTCGCGATCGACGCGCGCGATGTCGAGAAGACATTCCGTTCGGGGTGGCCGCGCCGACGGGAGACCCAGGCGCTACGCGGTGTCTCGCTGACGGTAGAGCGCGGCGCGATCGTCGGGGTCCTCGGCCCCAACGGAGCGGGCAAGACGACGCTGCTCTCGATCCTCGCCACGCTCCTGACACCCGATCGCGGTACCGTCATGGTGCTGGGCCACGACGTCGTCCGTGAGGCCGGCGCGTTGCGGCGCCGGCTCAACATGGCGAGCGGCCGGCCGTCGTTTCTCTGGAGCCTGCGCGTCGCCGAGATCATCGCGTTCTACGGGCGGCTCTACGGGCTGAGCGGAGCGGCCCTGCGCCGGCGGGTCGACGGACTGATCGAGCTCTGCGAGCTCGGGCCATACCGCCGGGTTCCGTACAGCGATCTGTCGACCGGGCTGAAGCAGCGGGTGGCCCTCGCCAAGTCGCTCGTGAACGATCCCGAGCTCCTGTTCCTCGACGAGCCGACGCTCGGCCTCGACCCCGACGTCTCGGTGCGGGTCCGCGCGCACATCGCCCGGCTCCGCCGCGAGCAAGGCATCACCATCGTGCTGACGACCCATTACATGCGCGAGGCGGACGAGCTCTGCGACGAGATCGCGTTCATCAAGGGCGGTCGGATCCTCGCCCGGGGAACGCCCGGAGAGCTCAAGCGCCAGATTCGGCTGGGGGAGGTCATCGCGCTTCGGCTGGATCCGGCGCGGGTGCCATGGCTCGCCGAGATCCCCGGCGTTCTTCGCTGCGTCGAGCTCGACGGGTGGGTCGAGTGCACGGTGGACGAGGCCGAGAAGCGACTCCCGGAGCTGCTGCGCGCGCTCCACGCCGACGGCGTCGTCATCCGCAACGTGCAGGTGCGCGAGCCGGAGCTGGAGGAGGTCTTCGTTGAGCTGGCGAAATGAGCTGCTCGCCGTCTGGGCGGTGACGCTCCGGAACGCCCTCATGGGTGCGCGCAACGTGTTCTTTTTCTTCGAGCTGCTCTTCTGGCCGATCGTCGGCGTCCTGTCCATCGGCCTGATGTCGCGGTTCCTCGAGCTGACGGAGGCGCAGGCGTCGTTCGTGCTGGTCGGCACCATCGCGCTCTCGGTGGTCAATGTCTGCCAGCTCGAGGTCGCCTACGCGGTCCTGCTCGATGTCTGGTCGAAGTCGCTGAAGCATCAGTTCCTGGCGCCGATCGGCATCCGTCACCTGACGCTCGGTTCCTGGGTCGTCGGCATGGTGCGCAGCCTGGCCGTGTTCGTGCTGCTGGCGGCGCTCGGCCGCTGGGCGTTCGGCTTCCACGTGCTCCAGCCCGGCTGGTTCGCGCTCGCGATGTTTCTCCTGGGCTGCTTCCTCACCGCCTGGGTCGTCGGCGTCGCGGTCTGCGCCCTCATCACGCTGTTCGGCAACCGCGCCGAGGCGTTCGCGTGGGCGACCGTCAACATGGTGCTCGTGCTCGCCGGGATCTACTACCCCATCTCGGTCCTCCCGGACTCCATCGCGGCGATCGCGCGGGCGATCCCGCTCACGTACTTCCTCGACGCCTACCGGTCGCACTACGGGTTCGCGTCGGAGTTCCGCGCGCCGATCGCGACGGGGCTGGCGCTGTCCGCCCTCTACGCCGCGCTCGCCCACTGGGCGTTCCTGGCGGCGATCCATCGGGCACGCCGGACGGGGCTTCTTCTCAAGATGTCGGAGTGACGCCTCAGGTGGACCCGGCGCTCTCGGCGATCTTCCTCGGATTCATCCTCGGCCTCCAGCACGCGACCGACCCGGACCACCTCGTCGCGGTGGCGACCATCGTGACGCGCGAGCGGCGCTTCACCGACGGCGCGCTGGTCGGGGTCCTCTGGGGCGCAGGCCACATGACGACGCTGACGATCGTGGGCGCCATCATCGTCGGACTGAAGCTCACGATCACGCCGGCGGTCGGCAGCGGGCTCGAGCTGGTGGTGGCGGGCATGCTGATCCTGCTGGGCGTGCTGCGGCTGCGAGACGCGGCGCGCGGACTCGCGACGGTGCCCGCCGCGCACCTCGTCGCCGACCACGAGCACGGCGGCCAGGGGGTCGTCCACAGCCATCCCCACGTGCACGGGGCGGACCACGCTCACGAGCACCCGCACGTCCATCCATCGCGCTGGCTGGCATCCCTCGGGTGGCGGAGCGGTTGGCCCGCGGGCCGCGCCCTTTTCGTCGGGGCCGTGCACGGCCTGGCGGGCAGCGCTGCCGTCT
>QHSV01000530.1 GCA_003221655.1 Candidatus Rokuibacteriota bacterium | reverse complement strand
ACCTTGATCCGGGGCGACCCGATTCGCGAGGTGCCGAGGCCCCTGTCGACCGTGCTCGCGGTCGTCGCCGCGTTGGCCGGATCGGCGCTCGTCGTCCGCCTGCACGCCTTGCGCGCGCTGGTCGCCACGGTCGTGCTGTTCGTCGTGGGCTTCCTGCTCGCGTATGCCGGCTTCCTGCTCGCCGACGTCTGGATGCGCGGCGTGGCCTGTACGTTCGCCCTCGTCCTCGGCTACGGCGCGACGGTCGTCGAGAATTTCGTGCACGCGCAGCTCTACAAGCGCCGGCTGTCACCGTTCTTCTCGCCCGACGTCCTGCGCGCGCTGGTGCGCGCCCGCGACGAGCAGAGCCTCGGCCCCCGCCGCCGCGTGGCCACGGTGCTCTTTTCCGACATTCGCGGCTTCACGTCGATCTCCGAGCGGCTCCAGCCCGAGCAGGTCGAGGAAATGCTCGGCGAGTATCTCACCGAGATGACCCGGATCGTCTTCAAGCACCGAGGCTCGGTCGACAAGTACATGGGCGACGGCATCATGGCGCTCTACAACGCGCCGTTCGAGGATCCCGAGCACGCGCTGAACGCGATCCGGACCGGCCTCGAGTTTCAGGAGCGGGCGCTCGCCCTCTCCGCCAGGTGGCAGGAAAAGCTCGGCGTGGCCATTCGCATCGGTGTGGGCATCAACACGGGCGAGATGCTCGTGGGCACGCTCGGCTCCCGCCAGCGCTTCGAGTACACCGCGCTCGGAGACAACGTCAACCTGGCCTCGCGGCTCGAGTCCGTCACGAAGGACCACGGCGCGTCGATCATCATCAGCGAGTACACCTACGAACACGTGAAGGGCCGGTTCCCGACCCGCGAGCTGGGGGACGTCACGGTCAAGGGCAAGTCGCGGCCCGTGAAGATCTACGGCGTCGTGCCGACCAGCGCCCGCCAGTACCCGCGCGCGGCGCTCCAGGCGCTCGCGACGCTCACCGCGCTCGGCGAGGGGCGGGTGTGCCGCGTGCGTACCGTGGACATCGGCGAGGGCGGGCTGGCGCTGGCCGGCGTCCCGCCGGAGTGGGAGGTCGGCTGCAAGATTCAGATCCGGCTCGAAGGCGGCGGCCTGCCGCGCCGGATCGTCGCCGAGGGCACGATCGTCTCGCGGCGCGGCGAGGCCGCTGGCGTACAGTTCACCTCGCTGGACGAGGACTCGGCGCCCGTCGTCGCCGACTACGTGACGCGCGGGCGGGAGGCCACACCGGAGGATCAGGATTGACTCTCGACAAGGGGCGTTTGGGGAAGGCGCCGCGAACGGTGCTCGGGTCCCTGCTGTTGGTCCTCGCCCTCGCTGGCTGCGCGGACCGTGTGGCGACGCCACCGGCGGCGACCGCGCAGCAGGAGTGCGAGCGGTCCGGCGGGGTGTGGCGCGGCGCACGCTGCGAAACTTCATCCGGGGGCGGGTACTGAAGTCCCCGCCCACTTAGTACCGACCCTTCAGGCGCGGCCCGCGGCGCCTCTCAGGCGCAGGCCGCCGCGCCTCTCAGGCGCCCGTTGACCCGAAGCCGCCGGCGCCGCGCTCGCTCGTCGGCAGCTCGCTGACCTCCACCAGCTCCGCCCGCTCGACGCGCTGGATGACGAGCTGAGCGACTCGCTCGCCGCGCCTTGCGCTCGAGCGTGACGTCGTGGGCGGCGTGGAGGTCGAGCCCCGCATCACCTTCGTGTGCGTACGCCGGCAGCGCCACGAACGGGTCGAGGCGCTTCACGAGGAGCTTGATCACGGAATCAGGACGACCTTGCCGTAGCTCTCGCGCGAGGCAATAGCGGCGAGGGCCTGCGGCGCCTCCTGCAGCGGGAACGACCGCCAGAGGACGGGCTTGAGCTGGCGCTCATCGGCGAGCTTCAGGAGCTCCACCATCCATCGCCGCACCGTCGTCGCGTCACGCTGGCGGTAGAGGCCCCAGTGGACGCCGACCACGCTGAAATTCTTCAGGAGCACCCGGTTGGTGGCGGCCTCGGCGATGCGGCCACCGGTGAAGCCGATCAGGAGCAGCCGGCCCTCGAAGGCGATGCACCGTGTCGAGCCGTCGAAGACGTCGCCGCCGACCGGATCGAAGATGACATGGGCGCCCTCGCCGTGGGTCTCCCGCCGCACCCGCTCGACCCACGCCTCGGTCCGGTAGTCGATGCAAACGTCAGCGCCGTTGGCCCGCGCGATCTCGAGCTTCGCCGTCGATCCGGCCGTCGCGATGACCTTTGCGCCCAGCGCTCGCCCGAGCTGCACCGCCGCGAGCCCGGTCCCGCCGGCGGCGGCATGGACGAGCAGCGTCTCGCCGCGCCGGAGCGCGGCGCGGTGGACGAGGCCGCACCACGCGGTCTGGTACGCGAGGCCGAAGACGGCGCCCTCTTCGAAGGTCATGAAATCGGGAAGGGCATAGACGTGGCGCTGATCGACGGCCACCACTTCCGCATATCCACCCCATGCCATCGTCGCGAAGACCCGCTCGCCGAGGCCGACCTCGGTGACGCCGGCTCCGACGCCACGGACGATCCCGGCCACCTCGAAGCCCGGGCTGAACGGGAGCTCCGGACGGTGCTGATACTTGCCCCGGACGATCAGGATATCGGCGTAATTGCAGCCGATCGCGCGCACTTCGATGACGACCTCGCCGGCGTTCGGCCGGGGCAAGGGGGCATCCGCGTACTCGAGCGTTGCGGGCTCACCCCACGCGCGCGCAAGCATCGCTTTCATCGGTGTCCTCTCGGGCCGAGAGGCGCGGCGATCCGCGCCCGACCCGGCCGATCCTAGCACGAGCGGGTAAGATGATCGGCGTGGCCGACTCCCGCGCCGCGCTCGCCGGCGTCAGTGTCCTCGATCTGGCGACCTACCTGGCGGCACCAATTTGCGCGACGCTGCTCGGCGAGTTCGGCGCGGACGTGATCAAGGTGGAGCAGCCGCGCGTCGGCGACGACCTGCGGCGCCTGGGCCGCGCCGTCGCGCCGTCCGGCGGCGACTCGTACTGGTGGTTCGTCGAGGCGCGCAACAAGAAGTCGATCACGTGCAATCTCAGGGATCGCGAGGGCCAGGCGCTGATCCGGCGGCTGGTCGCGGCGTCGCACGTGGTCACCGAGAATTTCAGACCCGGAACGCTCGAGCGGTGGAATCTCGGTTGGGACGAGCTCGCGCGGGTCCGGCCTTCACTCGTCATGGTGCGAATCTCGGCGTTCGGCCAGACCGGGCCGAACCGGGCGCGTCCCGGATTCGGACGCATCGCCGCCGCGGTCGGCGGCCTCGCGTACCTTTCCGGGTATCCGGATCGCGCCCCCGTGTCGCCGGGGACGCCGACGGTTCCCGACTACCTCGCGGGCGTGTTCGGCGCCGTCGGCGCGCTCGTGGCGCTGCGCCACGCCGAGCGCACCGGCGAAGGTCAGGTCGTCGATCTGGCCTTGTACGAGCCGGTGCTCCGCGTGCTCGACGACGCGATCGCGGTCTACGGCGGGACCGGCGACGTGCGGGAGCGGATCGGTTCGGGGACCGAGAGCGCGGTGCCGCACAATCATTAT
>QHSV01000282.1 GCA_003221655.1 Candidatus Rokuibacteriota bacterium | reverse complement strand
CCCTTCTACACGATGGGTGAGATTCCGGCGAACACCTACCGAGGCCAAGAGCGCGAGGTCGCGACCGCGTCGGTGATGGCGATGCTCGTGGCGCGCTCTGCACTGTCCGAGGATCTGGTGTACCGGTTTACCAAGGCGATATTCGACAACCTGCCCCAGCTCTACGCCGCGCACGCGGCGGCCCGGAACCTCACGCTCCAGACGGCGCTGGTCGGGATGCCGCTGCCGCTGCACCGGGGCGCCGAGCGCTTCTTCAAGGAGAAGGGGATCTCCAGATAGACTTCTCGCCCCGGATGATTCCTGGTCAGAGCCGCCGGAAATAGTTTGGGCAACCCTGGCTCCTGCCCGTCCGGAACTCCAGAAATATCAGATATTTAGTACGTGGTACGCCGTTTGCCTCTCTTTCTAGAGTCAAAACGTCAAAGGTTCCAACAGCATAGAACGCATGAGCGCGACAATGCCCCGGGAACTCGAGCGTCCGTGCATCGGCGAGATGGCGCCTCGCTTCTCGTTGCCTTCGCTCAGCGGAGCGGAAGTGAACCTCGCCTCGTACCGAGGTCGCTCAAACGTAGTGGTCTGGTTCTCGCGGGGCTTTACGTGCCCCTTCTGTCGCGTCTACACGGACGGTGTACGAGCCGGATACAAGGCCCTGCAGGCGGCCGATACCGAGGTGATCCAGGTGGCGCCCAATCTGCTGGAGAGCGCCAGGAGGTACTTTGGTGAGTCGATCCTGCCGTTCCCGTTCGTCTGCGATCCTGACAAGCGGCTCTACGCCGTGTACGGCCTCGGCGATCGAAGGGCGCTCGAGGCGACGCGCACCGCCGTGGTGAGCTTCGCCCACGCCTTCACGCATGGCGATTCGGTCAACCAGGTCCGCGGCGCCTGGCTCGACGTCATGAACCGCAATTTCCTTCGCCGCCTCCACCACCACGCCATGACGGCGCACGAGCAGGGGATCTTTCTCATCGACAAGGAGGGCGTGATCCGCCACCTCACCGTGGTGGGTCCGATCGATCCCGTTCCCGGCGGGGCCGATCTCGCCGATCTCGCGCGGATCTATTGCGCCGGGACACCGGTGTCCGCGTGAGCCAGGCCGAGCGCCTCAGGCGGCTCAGCGAGATCCTCGTCGAGCTGTTCCGCTCGCCCGTCCCGACTCACTTCTTCCAGACCCTCGGCGACCGGGCCGGCGCCGTCGTGCCGAGCGACTACATCGCCGTGTGCTTACAAGATCCCGAAAAGGACGGCTATCTCGTGCACTCGCTCGTGAGCCTCGAGGCCGGCGCCCCCAGCCAGCGCGTGTTCTCGTCGGACGAGGGCCTGCCCGGTCGGACGATCAGCACGGGCAAGTCGTATCTCGTCGATGATCTCGCCGCCGAGGATGGCGTCCACGATCTCGAAGGTGTGCTCGCCGCGGCGGGCCTGCGGGCGGTCCTCGTCGTGCCGATCCGCCGCGGACTCGAGGTGCTGGGGGCGCTGCTCTTCGCGGGGCGGCCGCCGATCGTGTACGGAGACGACGATCTCCAGATCGCCCAGCTGTTGGCGGCCGGGCTGTCCGCCGCGCTCGAGACATCCAGCGCGTACCAGGCGGCCGCCGACGAGCGCAGCACCCTGGGTGCGGTGCTCGCCAGCACCGCCGACGCGGTGATCATGCTGAACCAGACCGGCCTCGTGTTGCTTGCCAACGCGGCGGTGCGCCCGATGCTGGGCCTGGCCCCGGACTCGATCACGGGCCGGCCCCTGCTCGAGGTCGTCGACTATGCCCCGCTCCTCGATCTCTTCGCGGCCGGACGCCCGGGGATCTCCGAGTTGCCGTTGCCCGACGGTCGGGTCGCCCAGGCGAGCCTGGTGCCAGTGACCACCCCCTTCGGCGAGCCGGTCGGCGTGGCCGCGATCCTGCGCGACATCACGCTGCTCAAGAACCTCGAGCAGATGAAGAACGACTTCGTGAACACGGTTTCGCACGACCTCAAGAGTCCCATCACGGTCATCGCCGGCCTGGCCGACTTGATGCGAATGGCCGGGTCGGGGGACCCGAACCACGAGACACGTTGCCAGGACATCCGCGACACCGCGCAGCACATGGCGGAGCTCGTCACCGACCTGCTCGACATCGGGAAGATCGAGGCCGGTCTCGACTCGGCCCGCGAGCCCGTGGATCTTGTGCCGCTGATCGGCGAGGCGCTCAGGATGGTGAAGCCACGCGCCGAGACGAAGAACATCGAGCTTTGCGCCGACCTGCTGGAGGAGGCGACCATCCTGGCCGTGCGAGGCCGCGTGCGGCAAGCGCTGATCAACCTCCTCGACAACGGCGTCAAGTACACGCCGGCCGGCGGGCGGGTGACCATCGCGGCAGTGTTCTCGGTCAGCGGCGACGGCGCGGAGGCGGTGACGATCAGGGTGTCGGACACGGGAATCGGGATTCCCGCGCGCGACCTGCCGCACGTGTTCGACAAGTTCTACCGCGTCAAGAGCAAGGCGACCCGCGACATCGCCGGCACCGGCCTCGGGCTCGCCATCACCAAGACCATCGTGGAGGCGTACGGAGGTCAGATCCGCGTCGAGAGCGTCGAAGGCGCCGGCACCACCTTCGCGCTCGAGGTGCCGCTCGCTCGGTCCTGACTATGACCCGAGATACGAGGCGACGAAGGTCCCGCTCGGGCCCTTCGCGCTGAAGCGTCCGAGCGCGAACGGCGCCGGATTCACGGGCGGCGCGGTCCCGGTGATCAGCGCCGCCATCATCTCACCGACCGCGGGCGAGAGCTTGAAGCCGTGGCCGCTCATGCCCGTCGCGATCCAGAATCCGCGGACCGGCGACTCGTCGAGGATCGGCATCCAGTCCGGCGTGATGTCGAAGGCGCCGGCCCAGCCACGCCGGTAGCGGGCGTCGGCGAGGCGCGGGATCGCGCGGCTGGTGCGCGCCAGGACGTCCGTCGCCTCGTCGAGGCTCACGTCGCCACCGAGCAGCTCGGGCTCCATCGGATGCCGCGTCTCGTCGTCGATGAGCGAGCCGGTCAGCGTGAGACCGCCCGTCTCGGGGCGCGCGTAGCTGCCGCCCGCGAGATCGAGATAGACGAGATGCGGCTGCCCAAAGCTGGCGTCGCGCTCGACGACAAAAACTGGATGGCGGCCGACGATGATCGGCAGCGCGACCCCGGCCAGCCGCGCGACGGCTTTCGACCAGAGGCCTGCCGCGTTGACGACGACCGGCGTGTCGATGCGCTCGCCCGCGCCGGTCTCCACGCCGGTGACGCGGTCGCCCGCCGTGCGGATCGCCACCACCTCGACGCCCTGCTCGATCCGGACGTCGCGCCGCCGCGCCGCGTCGGCGTAGCCGATCGTGACCGCGGTCGGGTCGCCGTAGCCCGACTCGGGCTCGTAGAGGGCGGCGCCGAGATTTTCGGGATTGATCCGTTGCTCGATGCTGGCGAGCTCACCGGGCTCGAGCACCTCGGCGCGGACGCCGAGCGCCCGCTGGAGCCTGACGGTTTCCTCGAGCTTGGGACGCATCGCGGCCGAGACACCAATGATGACGCCACAGTCGACGTAGCCCGATTCGCCGCCGACGGCGTCGCGGAAGCGCCGAAAGACAGCGAGCGACCGCACGACCATCCGGCTGGCCTCCGGCGTCGGGTAGAGCTGGCGGACGATCCCGACCGACCGACCGGTGCCGCCGGACGCGAGGAAGTTGCGCTCGAGCAGCAGGACGTCGCGCACGCCCGCACCGGCCAGGTGGAAGGCGATGGAGGCGCCGGTGACGCCGCCACCGATAATGACGACGTCGGCGTGGCGGATCACCTGGACGCGGCGGCGGACACCTCGGCGGCTTCGGCCTCGTTCAGCAAGCGCACCGGGTCGCCCTGACGGATCGAGCCTGTTGCCAGCACGCGGGCGTAGACGCGGCTCCAGCCGGGATGGCGCTTCTGGGACACGCGCGCGTAGTCGCCGTCCTTGAAGGCTCGCGTGATGTTCGTGCACGGGCTCGTGTAGCGCGTCACCTGGAGGAGCACCGTCTCGCCGAGGAGCACGTGGCACCCCGGGGCGACCGCCGACCAGTCCAGCCCCTCGACTGTGAGGTTCTCGCCGATGGCGCCGGGCACGATCTGGTGCCCCTCGGCTTGAAGGCGGCCGATCGCCTCCATCGCATACAGGCACACGGCCTGCTCCGGACCCCCGTGGTGCTCCGCGTCGCGGTGCGCGTCGCCCTCGAGTCCCAGGGCCGTGACGCGCGCCTCCGCCACCGCCGTCTTCGGGACGCCGCCGCGCGAGACGCTGATCTGGACGATTCTTCCGCTCACCGGTCGCCTCCGTTTGGAGCTCGGCTCCCTGGCCCGATTGTACGCGAGCGCCCGGTCGGACAGATCGAGCTCGGGGGCAGGCTCTCCAATTGGACGCCTCAGCGCGTGGCGCGTCGGATCATCCGCTGAATGTGCGCCTCCAGCACCAGCTCGGCGCGCTGGTTCAGGACGCGGTGACGGTAGGTGACGATAGCGCGGTCGGGCTTCTTGGTCTCGCGCTTGTCGGCGACCTCCACCTCCACGGTGAGCGTGTCGCCTTCGAGTACCGGGACCGTCACGCGTAGCTCACCGCCGAGATACGCCATGCCCGTGCCGTGGATGAGCCCGGTCTGCATGATCAGCCCCTCGGAGAGGGCGAACGTCAGGGCCCCGGGCGCAGCGCGCCGCTTGAACAGCGACTCGCGGGCGACGTACTCCATGTCCATGAAGAGCGGCTCTGTGAAACCGCACAGGTTGACGAAGGTGACGATATCGGTCTCCGACACCGTCCGGCTGAGCGTGCGGTAGGTCGCGCCGATCTCGTGCTGCTCGAAGTTCAAGCCCTGCCCGATCATGGCTTCCTCCCTCGCTCGAAAACCATCAGCCACGCGTCGGAGCGCGGCGTGTAGTCAACTGACGCCTCGCCCCAGCGATACACCGTCTCCTTCTGCGACACGACGTCCACTACCCCGACTCGCGTGAAGCTCCGCTGGTACTGGTTGAACCAGCCGAAGATCGTCCGATCCGAGTCGGGCCTGATCAGCCATGACGCCGAAGCCTTGACGAAGACAAGATACCGAGGGTCGGCGGTCTCGATCTCTTGGATCATCTGGCGCTGCATCACCGCCGCGTACGGCTGGAGCTCCATGAGCGGGTAGGTGTAGATATACCCGGTCGCCGACCGCCGACCCGCGTAAAAGTAGATCTGAGGCTCGGACCCGACCACGGCGACGCGGTCGCTCGGTGTGGTGTGCTCGCGGATATAGCGTGCGACCTCCACCGACTCGGGGAACGGGTTGCGCCCGTAGACCGCCCGTGAGACCTGGGCGGGCCCGAGCTCGAAGAGCACGTTCCACGAGGCGTTGAGCGGCTGCCCGAGGGTGGCGGCCGCCAGGACGACCAGCACCGCGCGCCGCAGGAAGCTCGCCCGCGGCCCCACCAGGAGTCCGCCGAGCGCGTCGAAGCTGATCGCGGCCAGTAGCGCGAGCGCGGGGAGCATCAGAAGGCAGTATTGCGGCCTGACGTGGAGACCCACCAAGGTTCCTAGACAAGATGCCGCCACCAGGAGCAGGACGGGGGCTCTCCGCGACCGGAGGCGGCCCCACAGGAGGGCGCCGAGGCCGATCGCGCCAAGGGAGAGCGTGACCGAGCTGGACGGCGCGACGGCCACGAGCCTGCCGACGAGGTTGGTCCAGCCCTCGGGAAGTCCGGCCGAATAAGTTGACCCATAGACGAACGCCCAGAACCAGAAGGTGCCGAGCGTTCCCGCACGCAGGAGTGCGAGACACACGAGCGCGAACGGCGTGACCGCGCCGGCCACGAAGAGGGCTGTCGCGCGGAGACGCCGCGGCCAGCGCGGCGTCTCGTCGGGGGCGCTCGACAGGAGAAGGGTGAGCGCGCCCCCGACGACGAAGGCCGCCCCGCTCTGCTTCATGAGGAACGCCAGACCGAAGAGAAGCCCGCTGGCGAACACGAGCAGCGGCCGACGGTCGCGCGCCTGCGCCTGGAGGACGAGCGAGCCGGCGACGACGGGGAGGAGCACGAAATGCTCGGCGTAGGCCGCGAGGCCGAGGACCTTCGGGTTCAGCGCCTGCACAGCGTGGACGGCGGCGGCGACGGGGGCCGCCGCCGGCCCGACCAGGCGTCTGGCCAGGAAATACGTGAGCACCGTCGTGGCCGAAGTGACCAGGATGAGGCCTAGGTGGATCCCGGTGGTCGTCTGGCCGAACGCGGCGAGGATCAGGGCATAGGCGCCGTAGATGCCGGGCGCCTTGAGGTTGTAGGCGGCGGCATAGGGCGGGACGCCCTCGAGCAGGAGCTGCCCAAAGTACGCGTACTCGCCTTCGTCACGATCGAGGGGGACATCGAGCAGCCTGAGACGGATCGCAGCGGCGGCGAGCACCACAGCCGCCAGCAGGCAGAGGGCCCAGACGGAACGTGGCGTCGCCCCCTCGACGGGCTGGCTTACCACAGTCGGCGTATCGCCACTCGGTGCCTTGCTAATCGTGGCCTGCGGGCACCGGTGGGGGCGGCTCGGCCGGCTCTAGATGCTGTGCCGCCAAGTCGGTGTGTCAGGCGGGCACGACCTCGCCACATCAACTGACGCTGTTCGGCGGAGCGATCTTCGCTTGTTGATTGCGATGGTGATCGTGGCTCGTAGATCGCGATGATGAGACGAGTATACTGGCGACGATTTCCGGGTGGGCTTTGAAATATCTGGCATGGTACTTGCTGTGAGACATCACCCATGTACCGACAGGTGACGGGATGCCGGATCTGCGGCGGCGAGGGGCTCGACGTGCTTCTCGAGCTGGGCACTCAGGTCCTGACTGGAGTGTTCCCGCGCCGCCCCGACGAGCGGCTCACGAAAGGCCCTCTGACATTGGTGCGGTGCGACAACTGTGGTCTGGTCCAGCTCCTCCACTCCTACGAGCGCGCCGAGCTGTACGGACCGCACTACGGGTACCGCTCGTCGCTGAACCGACGGATGGTCAACCATCTCGAAGACAAGGCCCGGGCGCTGACGCGAGCCGTAGACCTCCGGCCCGGCGACGTGGTCGTCGACATCGGGAGCAACGATGGGACATTGCTCTCGTTCTTCTCGGGCCGAAAGCTCACGCTCCTCGGCTTCGATCCATCCGCCGCGCGGTGGCAAGGTAGCTACCCAACGGACAGCAGCCTGATCGACGATTTTTTTTCGGTGGACCTCTACCGGGGCGCGCTCGGCCAACGGAAGGCGCGGATTGTCACGTCGATCGCGATGTTTTACGATCTGGAACGGCCGCTGGATTTCGCCCACGAGGTCGCCGACGTGCTAGCCGACGACGGCGTCTGGCACCTGGAGCAGAGCTACCTGCCGGCGATGCTACAGGTCAACGCGTACGACACGATCTGCCATGAACACGTCGAGTACTACGCCTTGGCCCAGATCAAGTGGCTGGCGGACAAGGTCGGCCTCGCGATCCTGGACGTCGAGTGCAACGACGTCAACGGCGGGAGCTTCGCGGTGACGCTCGGCCGGAATCGGCGCCTCGTGCCGCGGGGTGGGGATCGGGTAGAGCGGTTCCTGGACGCGGAACGGCACATGGGCTTCAACTCGCTGCAGCCCTTCGAGGAGTTCCGCAAGCGCGTCCTGATCCACAAGCGCGAGCTCCGTCAGAGGCTGGAGGACATCCGGGCCCGTGGGGAGAGCGTGCTCGGCTACGGCGCCTCCACGAAGGGCAACGTGATCCTCCAGTTCGCCGGCATCGACCGCGACCTCCTCCCGGCCATCGCCGAGGTCAACGAAGACAAGTTCGGCTGCGTCACGCCGGGGACGTGGATCCCCATCATCCCGGAAGCGGACGCGCGCGCGCGCAAGCCCAACTACTTCCTGGTGCTCCCGTGGCACTTCCGCACTGGCATCATCGAGCGTGAGGCCGCGTATCTCGCGGCGGGTGGACGGCTGCTGTTCCCGCTCCCGTCCATCGACGTCGTCTCCGCGTAGACTCGTCGATGTCTCCTCGCCGACTGATCTTCGTGCCGACCTACAACGAGAACCGCAACGTCGAGCGGCTGTGCGCGGAGCTCGTGGCGCTGCCGCTCGCGGCCGACATCCTGTTCGTCGACGACGGCTCGCCCGACGGCACCGGCGCGACGCTGGACGTGCTCGCGCGCCGGCATCCACGAGTCACCGTGATCCATCGTGACGGTAAGCTCGGCATCGGCAGCGCTCATTCCGCCGGCATCGCGTACGCCTACGACCGGGGCTACGATCTGCTCGTCACGATGGACAGCGACTTTTCGCACAGTCCCGCTGACATTCCCCGCCTGCTCGCCGCGCACACCGCGGGCGTCGACGTCGTCGTGGGCTCCCGGTATCTCGAGTCGGACAGTCTTCCCGGCTGGAGCCCCCATCGCCTGTTCCTGACGCAGTTCGGGCATTTCCTGACGAGGACCTTCCTGCGCATGCCGTACGACGCGACCGGGGCGCTCCGCCTCTATGATCTGCGGCGAATCCCTCGAGAGCTGTTCGACCTCGTCACGGCGCGGGCCTATGCGTTCTTCTTCGAGAGTCTCTTC
>QHSV01000281.1 GCA_003221655.1 Candidatus Rokuibacteriota bacterium | reverse complement strand
TCCGGATCGTCTCGAAACGACCCGTGACGAAGCAGGCGAACGAGCAGGCGAACGGGATCCGTCCGGTCAGCGCGAGCCCGGCCCCGATGCCGATCATGTTCGACTCGGCGATGCCGAGGTTGAACGCGCGGCCCGGGAAGGTCTTCGCAAACTTCGCGGTCATCGTGGACTTCGACAAGTCGGCGTCGAGGGTGACGATCCGGTCGTCCTTGGCCCCGAGCTCCAGGAGCGCTTCGCCGAACGCCGCGCGGCTGGCCTTGGCCGGCATCACTTCTTCTCGAGGGCGGCGAGCTCGTCCACGATCGCCCGTGTCGCCGAATCAGTTTTCAAATAGTCCTCCCAGGCGCCGGCCGAGACGCCGAGGACCTCGCGAATGGCGGCGATCGCCTCCGCGGGCTTCGGCGCCTTGCCGTGCCACTCCGGGTCGTTCTCCATGAACGACACGCCCTTGCCCTTGACGGTGTGGGCCACGACGAAGGTCGGTGTCCCGCGGGTCGCCTCCGCCTGGTCGAGGGCCTTCGCGATCTGGGCGACGTCGTGGCCGTCGATCTCGACCACGGGCCAGCCGAACGCCTGCCACTTGGCGATGACCGGCTCGAGGTCCAGGATCTTCTTCACGAAGTCGTCGAGCTGGATCTTGTTGTAGTCGAGGATGACCACGAGATTGTCGAGCGCATGGTCGGGCTGACCGAGCTTCGGTGCCGACATCGCGGCTTCCCACACCTGCCCCTCCTGGATCTCGCCGTCACCGAGGACGCAGTAGACGCGGGCCGAGGAGCCGGCGAGCTTGAGCCCGAGCGATAGACCAAGCGAGATCGAGAGGCCCTGACCGAGCGAGCCGGTGGCGGCCTCGATGCCGGGCAGCGCCGTCCGGTCGGGATGGCCCTGGAGGGGCGAGCCGAGCTTGCGCAGCGTGATGAGGGACTTCTCGGGGAAGTACCCGGCGGTCGCCAGAACGCTGTAGAGGGCCGGGACGGCGTGCCCCTTCGAAAGCACGACGCGGTCGCGGTCGGGCCAGTCCGGGCGCTTGGGGTCGTGCCGGAGGCGACCGAAGAAGAGCGTGACGAGGATGTCGATCACCGAGAGCGAGCCGCCGGGATGCCCGGAGCCCGCGTGGGCGAGCATGCGGAGGATCTGCACACGGCACGCGCGCGCGATCGCCTCGAGACGGTCTCCTGCCATCAGTCGAGCTCCTCCATGAACCCTGCGATTTCGTCGACGTGGACGCCGGTGACGGCGACCTCGGGTGCGTACACGACCTCGTCCGCGGCCCAGACGATCGTGCCCTTCACGTTCTTGGTGATCCCGGTGATGTTGTTCAGGAACGTGGCGATGTTGTCGTTGATCCGGATCGCGTTGGCCTTGAGCGGCGCGGCGATCCGCCCGGCGCGAATGATATAGGAATCGGCGACGACGGTACAGGTGAAATCACCCGCGCGCAGGCCGTTGATCGGGTAGGTGTACCAGATGCGCCCGATATAGAGGCCACTGTCGACCCGGCGGATCACCTCGTCGAGCGTCAGCGGCTCGGCGCCTTCGAGCACGACGTTCGAGGCCGCAACGCCCGGCGGGCTATCGAACTGGCGCCCGCCGCCGGCGCCGAAGCGAAAGCCGTTGCGGGGCACGAGCGCGGCCTCGGCGGCGGGGCCGCGGGCGCCGAGCTTCTCCTCGAGGGCGGGGTCGCGCAGAAGGCGCTGGGACTCGTACCAGTTCGAGAGACAACCGGCGAGCACACCATGCTTGATGAGCTCGGTCCGGCCGGTGGGTAGTCCCTCGCAGGTGATTCCCTTCGAGCCCATCAAGCCGGGCATCGCGCCGTCGTCGTACACGCTCAGGTGCCGGGAGGCCACGGCCTTGCCGAGCTTGCCGAGAAACGGCGTGCTCGACGAGTAAAACGCGCTCGCGGTGCACGCGGGGATCACGATGTTGTTCAGCAGGTCGGCCACCGGCTGGCGGCCGAACACGACGGTGTAGACGCCCGACGGCACCCGCTCGCCGCCGATCGCGTTGATCGCGTTCTGAGCAGCCTCCACGCCGGCCTCGTCGGTGAAGTGGTCGAGCCGCGTGCCCGTCGACGCGCCGGAGCCCTTGGCGCCCCGCGACTCCACCATGGCCGTCGCGAAGGCGGTGATCAAGGACGTCTCGTCGGTCTGAGCGCGGGGCATCGCGGTCGAGGCGATCGCGATACGCTCCCGCAAAATCGTCACGTCGCCGCCGAGGATGAGGCCCAGCCGTCGGAGCGCGTCGTCATCCTGCGCGAGCGCGGCCAGCCGACTCGAGGCTGTGAACGTACGGAGGGCGCCACCCGTGATCTTCCAGCCTGCCTCGACCAGGCTCTCGTCGTCGATTTCCATGAGGCGGGGATCGTGGTAGTTCGCGAGGGAGCGCGGCGAAGCGGAGCGCGCGGGGAGGGAGACGAATTCGGGGTCGGCGACGGCGGCCTTGCGCGCCTTGGCGAGCGCGCGCTCGGCCCCGGCCGGCGTGAGGTCACTGGGCTCGCTGCCAAAGCCGATCCGACGGCCGTCCGGCGCATCGAAGACTGCCTGGATCCCGAGGCCATAGGACTCGGTAGACTTGGGCTCCTCGACGCCGTTGCACGGAATGTGAGAGGTGTAGTTGAGCCGGGTGAGCAAGGCGGAATTCGCCGCCGCGAACACCTCGACCTCGACGACAGCCGGCTGGCCCGTGACCAGCGCCAGCGCCTCTTCCGCGGCCTTCGCCAGCTCGCCGATGGTCCTCATCGCCGATTCAGTGAGCGGGCGGTGCCGTGGGATTCCGCCCGTCGACGGGATAGCCCTTGGCGATCCACCCGGGCAGCCCCTCCTCGAGGACGCGCTGGTTTCGCCACCCCATCTTGTAGAGGATGTCGCTGGCCCCCCGGGACAGCGCGTGCGGGCACGTTCAGTAGAAAACCACGAGGCTCGTCTTCGAGATCTCGAGCGCCCGATCGGGCACCACGCGCAACGGCATGGAGCGGGCGCCGGGAATGTGGCTGTCGACGTAAGCGGCCCAGTGCCTGACGTCGATGATGTCCGCTTTGGCCCCGAGGTCGAGCAAAACCTTCAGCTCGTCGACCTTGATGAAGGTCACCGGGTACTCGGGCGGCGCCGCCGGTGCGGCGCCGGCGAGCAGGACGCCGGCCGCGACCACTGCGATCAGCGCCCGGCGCATGGGCTCATCGCCCGACGACCCGCGCGCGGCTCCGCATCGTCGGCCCGCCGTTGCCGAGACGCTTGGTCTGCATCGGCTGTCCCTTGCCGCAGTTCGGTATCGGGTAGAGGCGGAAGTCCGAGCCCACCGCGTCCACGTTCATGAGGTAGTCGCGCGAGTCGGCGGCGATGCCGCCGTCGCGGTAGAGTCGGCCCAGCTCGCCGTTCCTGATCTCGTAGACCCGGCGCGCCGAGATGCGGAAGTTCTCGCGGCTCTCGGCGATCGATGGCGTCCGATGGCCGGCGATGTAGTAGCCGTGGTCGACTTCCTTCAGGACGTCCTCCGCCGCGCGCGTGCCCGCATCGAAGACGGTGTTCGACATGCGGATCAGGGGGACCAAGGAGGCGTCCGTGGCCTTCCAGTGCCCGTTGGGCTCGCCGCCGAAGATCGCCGCCGTTTGCCGGCTGTTCATGAAGCCGCGAAAGATGCCGCGGTCGATATGGACCACGCGCCGCGCGGGCGTACCCTCGTGGTCGTACTTGTAGTGGCCGAAACCCGGGAGCGACGGGTCCGAATATGTCGTCACGAGCGGCGAGGCCACTTGGCGGCCGATCTGATGCTCGGTGAGGCCGCCGAGAAGCCAGGAGCGCCCGGCGTACGCGGTCTCCATCTTCAGAGCGCGGTCGAGCTCGACCGGGTGGCCGATGATCTCGTGCGACACGAGGGTGTTGTAGTGCGGATCGGTCACCACCACCACCTCGCGATCCGACGTCGGCAGGACGGGCGCGGCCGCGAGCGCCACGCCCTCGCGCGCCAAACCGAGGGCGAAGTCGAGGAAGGTCGGGAAGCGCAGGAGCGGCTCGTCGACGCCCTCGAGCAGGATCTCCCAGCCCCGCTGGTGGCCGAGGGCATCATAGAGGTCCTGGCTCACCTCTCCGGCGACGGTGACGACCGTGCACGTTCCCTGGGTCAGCGCGAACGTCTGATCGATGCGGGCGCCCTCGCTCGACACGAAGAGCTCACGCGACAGCTCGGTCAGCGTCGAGACGTAGTTGTACTTGACGCCGGCATCGACCGCGCCGACCTGGCGCGAGATGTCGGTCGCGTAGCGCACCATCTCGGCGAGCGACATCGTGCGGGGATCGATGCGATAGACGGCGCCCACGGTGTCCTGCCGCACCTCGACCGGATGCAGGCGCGTGTCGGCAAGTGCCTGGCCAAGGGGGCCGAACTTCTCCCGCGCGTCGGCCTTCATTTCACTGTTCACGCTCGCGCGCCGATACGCCTGCTCGAGCGCCTCGCCGATGATCCGAGCGAGATTCGGGACGTCCGCCACGCCGAGCATGTGGCCTGCGTAGCCGGGCGCGCACATGCGGTCGCCCGCGAGAACGCGGACACCCAGGGCGAGGGTCTGATCGTCCCCGGAGAACTTGGGCGTGCCGTTCTCCGCCCCCGCGCCCTTGGCCTCGGTGACCTCGAGCCTCAGGTCGGCGTACCGGAGGTGCGGCAGTCGCCGCGCGGCTTCATGCACGCGCTCCTCCACCAGCGGCGTGACGGTCTCGATGAGATCGACGGAGATCCGGGTCATTCAGAAGGGCTCGACCAGCACGGTCTCACCGGCCGCGACGTCGCCCCGGTCCTCTTCGAGCACGATGAGACAGTTGCCCGCGGCCATCGAGGACAGGATACCCGAGCCTTGCGGTCCTGTGATCCGCGCCTCCCAGCGCCCGTTGCGCCACTGGACGACGCCGCGCTTGAACTCGCGGCGACCTTTTCGCTTGCTCATGGGCTCGACCGCCGTCGCCTCGGCGGTGTCGGGGAAGAGGCGGCGCCGCCCGGCGAGCTTGAAGATCGCCGGCCGGACGAAGAGCATGAACGCGAGCATCGAGGCGACGGGATTGCCCGGCAGTCCGAAGAAGTGGGCCGATTTGATCCGGCCGAAGGCGAGGGGCCGGCCGGGCTGCATCGCGACCTGCCAGAAGTCGATCGCGCCGATCTCGTGGAGCACCTCCTTGACGAGGTCCAGGACGCCGACCGAGACGCCCCCGGACGTGACGACGATGTCCCCGACGTCGGCGGCCTCGAGGAGCCGCGCCCGCAGCTCGTCGCGCACGTCCGGCACGATGCCGAGGTCGAGAACCTCGCCGCCGCACTGCTCGATCGACCCGCGCAACGTGAAGCGGTTGGCGTCGTAGATCTGGCCGGCCTTCCGCGGCATGCCGGGCTCGACGACCTCATCCCCGGTCGAGAGGAGCGCGACCCGCGGCCGCCGGTGCACCAGGACCTGCCACCGGCCGAGCGACGCGATGAGCCCGAGCTCCTGAGGACGCAACACGGTGCCGCGCTCGATCACGATCGTGCCGGCCTGGATGTCCTCGCCGCGCATCCTGACGTTCGCGCTCTTCCGGGTGGGGCCGACGCGCACGAGGCCGCCGCGACGCTCGACCACCTCTTGGGGATACACGGTGTCGGCGCCGTGCGGCATCGGCGCGCCGGTCATGATCCGGACGGCCTGCCCCGAGGCCAGGAGGCCGTCGTAGACGGCGCCGGCCGGGAGCTCGGCCACCACGTCCAGATCGCGCGTTCCGGTCGCCGGCACGTCGCCGCTCGCGACCGCGTAGCCGTCGACGGCCGAGTTGTCCGTGGGCGGCACGTCGAATGGCGCGCGGAGGTCCTCGGCGAGCACGCGCTCGCGCGCGCGCGTGACCGGAAGGAGCTCGGGAGGGGTGGGCTCACTGATCTGGGCGAGGATCTGATTTTGGCCATCGCGCACCGAAATCATGGCGATATTATACGCGCCATGATCGAGCCTCGCTCCGCCGGCTTCTGGATTCGCGCGGTCGCCGCGCTCATCGACTTCGCCGTGTTCGCGCTCGTGCAGCGCTCGTTCAGGTACATCGGCGCGAGCGCGTGGGGCCCGGACGTCGAGAGCACCATGGCGTTCAAACCGATGGTCGCGCTCTTCACCATCGTCTTCGCCGGCGCGTACATGACCCTGCTCCACGCCCTCGACGGCCAGACGATCGGCAAGATGATCGTCGGCGTGAGGGTCGTCGTCGGCGACGCCGAGCCACCGCCGGTGGGGACGGCGCTCCTCCGCTACCTCGCGTACTTCGCCTCGGCCGGAATCTTCACCCTCGGCTTCGTGATGGCAGGGCTCCGCCGCGACAAGCGCGCCCTGCACGACCTGATAGCCGGCACGCGCGTCGAGCGCCTGCCGAGGGCGGCGGCCCCCGAGCCCGTCGAGCCACCGGCGGTCTCGGCAGAGCAGTCCACGGCCTCGGGCGCCACGTGATCCCGACGCCGCCCCTTCGGGTCCGAAACCACCTTGCCGAGATCATTCTCGCCGCGCTGGAGAACGGCGGAGCGCGTGGCGAGCTGGCGGCGCTCGGCGAGCCCGGCGCCCCGGCTCCGGGCTGGCTGGAGCACGACGAGCTCGTGCACGCGCACCTGGTGCGGGAAAGGGCGCGGAGCGCGAGCGCCGCGCTCGCCGCACGATCGACCGTTCGCATCCGCTCGCGCGCCGACGTCCTCGACGCGGCGGCGGCGCTCTTCGACGCGCATCTGTATTTCGAGGTCCACGAGCTTCTCGAGCCCTCCTGGCGCGAGGCCCAGGGGAATGATCGCGAGGCGCTGCAGGGGCTGATCCAGGTGGCGGTGGGCTACCAGCACCTTGCCAACGGCAACTTCGCCGGCGCGCGAGCGCTGCTCGACGAGGGGCGCGGCCGACTCCGCGGACGGAACCTCGACGGGCTGGATCTGGACGTGTTCGGGCAAGCGGTGGCGCACTCGCTCGACCAGCTCTTTCACTTCGACTGGCGAGCGGCACCGGCCTTCCCCAGACTTGTGGACATCAACCTCAGAAAGGAGACCTCGTGAATCTCGAACTGTCCGGCAAGACAGCACTGGTGACCGGTGGAAGCCAGGGAATCGGGCGGGCGATCGCGTTCGGCCTCGGCGGCGAGGGCGCAAAGGTCGCGATCTGCGCGCGCGACAAGGCGCGACTCGAGGAAACCGCACAGGAGATCAAGACGAAGACGAGCGCCGAGGTCCTCATCGTTCCCGGCGATCTGAGCCGACTCGACGAAGTGAACCGGGTTGCCACCGCGGTGCGGGATCGCTTCGGCAGGCTCGACATCCTCGTGAACAACGCTGGCGCCATCCGGGGTGGAGACTTCTTGAAGATCCCCGACGAGCAGTGGGCGGGGGACTGGAGCTTGAAGATCCTCGGCTACGTTCGAATGGCCCGGGCCGTCTTCCCGATCATGCAGGCGCAAGGTGGTGGACGCATCGTCAACGTCGTTGGTGCCGCCGCGCGCAACCCGACCCCCGGCTACCTCCCCGGAGGTATCGCCAACTCCGGGCTCATAAACTTCTCGAAGGGACTCGCCGATCTCGGCGCGCCCTCGAACATTCTCGTCACGGCCGTGTCGCCGGCCGCGACCGCCACCGCGCGCTGGGAGGGTCTCATCGCCCAGCAGGCCGCAGCGGCGGGCAAGACCGTCGAGGCGCAGCGTGCCGAGGCGGCGAGCCACTACCCTCTGAAACGCATCGCGACCCCGGAGGACATCGCCGATCTCGTGTGCTTTCTGGTATCGGCGCGCGCCGCGTTCATCACCGGCGTGTGCATCACCGTCGACGGCGGCGCGACCCGCGGGGTCTATCTGTGATCTCGTTGATTTTTGACCTCCTTGACATGCGTCACCCGTTGTCATATACCCTTGCGCCACGGGAGGGAGCCCGGAAGTAGCGTCCCATTTCTGCCGCTTTTGTTAGGGCTAGGAGGTTGTGCGATGGCCGCAAAGCTGTTCGTGGGAAACCTCTCCTTCCAGGCTACTGAGGAGGACCTTCGCGAGCTCTTCCAGCAGGCCGGAACCGTGGAGACGGTCCGTATCATCACGGACCAGTTCACGGGACGGCCGCGCGGATTCGGGTTCGTCGAGATGGCCACGAAAGAAGAGGCCACCAAAGCGATCGAGATGCTGAACGGTCGGCTTTTCAGGGATCGGAACCTCGTGGTCGATGAGGCTCGGCCGCAACCGCAACGGACCGGAGCAGGCGGCGGCGGCCCGCGTGGCGACCGCGGGCCCCGGCCGGGCGGGGGCGGGGGCGGCGGCGGCGGAGGTTGGCGTCGCTAGATAACGGATAAGTGGCAACCCGGGGATCCCAGCTCGGTCCCCGGGTTTTTCTATGACTCGAAAGGCTCAACACATGACGACGAACAAAAGGCCGACGATCAGGTCAGGAGTTCCATCACCAGGAATGGCGGCACGACTCGGACCCACGATCGACGAGCGTCGGGGCGTTGAATATCACGAGCTTCACTCCAAAGATCTCGTGAACAAGTTCAACGCGCGGCCGATGCCTTTCGGGTGGACCGTGAACCCGTACCGGGGCTGCGAGATGGCTTGCCG
>QHSV01000522.1 GCA_003221655.1 Candidatus Rokuibacteriota bacterium | reverse complement strand
GGCCAGCACACGCACGTCGATGCGGATCGGCTCCTGACCGCCCAGGCGCTCGATCGTCCGCTCCTGCAGTGCACGGAGCAGCTTGGTCTGCAGCTCGACCGGCATGTCACCGATCTCGTCGAGGTAGAGCGTGCCGCCGTGCGCGAGCTCGAGCTTCCCGAGCCGCCGCTCCTTCGCGTCGGTGAACGCGCCGCGCTCGTGCCCGAACATCTCCGACTCGAGCAGGGTGGTGGGAATGGCCGCGCACGAGACGGCGACGAACGGCCGCCCGGCGCGGCGACTGTAGTGATGAATCGCGCTGGCGACCAGCTCTTTGCCGGTGCCGGACTCGCCGCGCAACAGCACCGTCACGTCGCTCCCCGCCACGCGGCCGATGGTCTTGTAGACGTCCTGCATGCGGGGGTGCCGGCCGATGATGGCGCCGAACTCCCACACCTCCTGCAGGCCGCTCCGCAGGCGCGTCACCTCCTGGGTCAGGCGGCGCGCCGCCATGGCTCGCTCGGCGAGTAGCAGCACCTCGTCGAGATCGAAGGGCTTCGCGAGGTAGTCGTAGGCGCCGCGTTGCATCGCCTGGATCGCGGTGTCCATGGTGCCGTGGGCGGTCATCACGATGACGCACGCGTCGCCGTGGATCTCGCGGAGTCGTGCGAGCGCGGTGAGACCGTCGATCCCCGGCATCCGCACGTCGAGGAAGACCAGGTCGAAGGGCTCGGCCTCGAAGACCTGGAGCGCACTGCCGCCGTCCTTGACGGCGACGACGTCGTAACCCGCCTGGCGCAGGCCCTTCTCCAGCACCCAGCGGAGGCTGTCTTCGTCGTCGGCGATCAGGATGCGCGCCGTCACTTGGCGATCGGAAGGAAGCAGGTCACGATCGTGCCGCGCCCCTCCGCGCTCTCCACCTGAATCGCGCCCCGGTGCTCCTCGAGGATGCGGTGGCAGATCGCGAGGCCGAGCCCGAGGCCCCTGTCCTTGGTCGTGAAGAAGGGATCGAAGATCCTCGCGCGCACGTTGGCGGGGATCCCGGCGCCCTCGTCAGCCACCTGCGCCTCGACCATGCTGCGCTGACCGGCCCCCAGGTCCATCTTGCCGAAGAGCGGGTTGAGGCTCACCTGTGTCGTCAAGGTCAGGCGTCCGCCGCTCCCCATCGCGTCCAGGGCGTTTCGCATGAGGTTGTGAAAGACCTGCAGCAGCCGATCCTCGTCGCCGAGGATCGGCGGAAGGCTTGGGTCGTAGCGCCGGATCAGCGCGACGCCGCGCTCGCGGGCACCTTCCTCGTTCAGCATGGTGACCCGCTCGAGGAGCTGGTGGAGGTTGAGCGGCACCGGGCGAAGCTGAACCGGGCGCGCCAGATCGAGGAGCATCTCGATGATGCGGTTCACGCGGTCGACCTCGGTCAGGAGCACGTCGGTGTATTCGCCCAGGCGCGAGTCCGGCCCGAGCTCGCGCTTGAGCAATTGCACGGCCCCACGGATGGCGCCGAGCGGGTTCCGCACCTCGTGGGCGAGCCCGACGGCCATTCGTCCCGCCGACGCCAGCGTCTCGCCCCGGCGGACCTCGGCCTCGAGCTGGCGAATCCTCGAAAGGTCGCGGAGCACGACGACGGCGGCCTCGACCCGTCCGTCGCGACCGCAGAGCGGCGCCGTGACGATCGACACGGGCACCCGACGACCCTCGCCGCGCTCCACGAAGCTCTCGGCCTCCGAGCGGCTCTCCCCCGTGGCGAGTGTCTCGCCGAGCCGGCGGACGACGGAGGCGTCGGGCGAAAAGACCTCCTTGACGTAACGCCCCTCCGCGCGCCGCGCCGAGCGCTCGGTGAGCACCTCGGCCGCGGAGTTCCAAAAGACGACCCGGAGGTCAGTATCGACCGCGATCACCGCGTCGGGGAGACCGGCCAGAACCGATTCGTAGTTCATGGTAGCGGGGTCCGGGAGGCCGGCTCGAGCCGAGGGTGGCCTGAGTAAGAAGCGACCCGGCTCCGTTGTAGCGATGACCGTGAGCACGGCTCGTTCCGAGGGTGGCCTGAGTCAGGCGCGACCCGGCTCCGCATCGCCCGTTTCATCCCTTGCGCCACCCGTGAGGCCGGCTCGAGCCGAGGGTGGCCTGAGTCAGGTGCGACCCGGCTCCGCGTCGCCCGCTTCAGCCGTTGCGCCGTTCGGTTCATCCCGCGAGGGCGAGGTCTGGGGCGGCGTTCAGAGTCAGCGGCGCGCGTTCCCCGGCGGCGAGGCGTGCTGTGCCCGCCGCGGCGATCATGGCCGCGTTGTCGGTGCAGAGGTGACGTGGCGGGATGTGCAGATACAATCCGTGGTCGATCGCCGCCGCCTCGAGCCCCTCGCGCAGGCGGCCGTTGGCGGCAACCCCGCCGGTCAGAACGATGCGCTTG
>QHSV01000078.1 GCA_003221655.1 Candidatus Rokuibacteriota bacterium | reverse complement strand
CTCGTAGTACTTGAGCACGCCGGGCCGCATGGCGTCCCGCGCCGCGCTTGGCGTCGTCCCTACGTGCACGGGCAACATCAACGCCATCTGATCGTTCTGCCAGGCGTGCCCGGCGGCGGTGAAGTGAGCACGGTAGAGCGCCACGTACTCGCGAAGCTGCGGCAAGGGCGTGGTCGTCGTCCCCGAATAGATCGGCAGCCCCAGGTCACCGATGTGGGCGAAGCTCTCCGCCGTATGGACGGCGACGCGGATCGGCGGATGGGGCCGCTGGAGCGGCTTCGGCACCACCGCGACCTCTTCCACCTGGTAGAACGTGCCGTGATAGCTGAAGCGCTCGCGCGTCCACGCGAGCCTGATGATCTCGAGCGCCTCGTCGAACCGGGCGCGGTTCTCCGCCACCGGCACGCGAAACCCGTGGAACTGGCTCGGGATCGAGCCACGGCCAACCCCGAACTCGAGCCGCCCGCCGGAGAGCAGGTCGGCGGTCGCGGCTTGCTCGGCGCAGCTCAGCGGATGATGGAGCGGCAACAGGGTGACGGCCGTCCCGATGCGAATCCGCCGGGTGCGCTGAGCGATCACCGGCACCGTCATGAGCGGGTTCGCCAGCAGCGAGAACGCGCCGCCGAAGTGCAGCTCGGCGAGCCACGCGACGTCGAAGCCCAGCGAGTCAGCGAGCGCGATCAGATCGAACATCTCGGCGTAGCGCTCGGCGTGGGTCTGTCCGGTTGCCTCCGGAGCCTGGAAGAAGAGGCCGAATCGCATCGCCAGAATCTTTGCGCCAGCCGAGTCGAAGAGTCAAGGAGCGACTCGCGAAGCGGTCGACTGGGCCTTGCGCGGGATGGTCGCCCGGTGCCCGGTCTACCGGGCGCTGCGCAAGCTGAAGGGGAAGCTGCCCTGGGAGGGTATCACCGGCGCCGGCGCGCGCGGCGTCGTTTCCCACTGCGCCGGGTCGTGACCGTAGAACATCGCGGCGCCGGCCTGGTCGCGTAGCTTTCGGAGCGCCGCCAGCGAGTCGCGCATGACCGACGGGTTCCAGAGAACCTTCGGCAGCACGTCGCGGTCCATGTTCTCGCGCGTGTAGCAGGCATCGGACGCGCAGACGATCTGCGCGTTCTTGCCGGTGCGGACCAGAAGCGACTGGTGGCCCGGCGTGTGCCCATAGGTCGGCGGCAGGACGATCGATCCGTCGCCGAAGACGTCGTGCTCGCCGTCGATCATCCGGTTTTGATCCGCTCCGGGCCGAGGCAGGTCAACGGGTCGATTCGCCTGGCAATGCACGCCGGTGTCGAACAGGAGCCGTCCACGTGGATGATCCACGAGGAAGCTCGTGACGGGCACGGTCCAAGGCTGGCCCGCCGTCAGGTCGGACACCATGCTGGCCCGGTCGAGCTCGATGTAGCCGGTGCAGAGGGCGTAGACGTGGATCATGGCGGTTGGTGCTATGATCCCGCGACGGCCGTCGAGAGTGCAACGATGCAACCGACACGGTTCGGAAGGATCCGCCCGCCGGACGAGGCGTGGCTGGCCAAGCAGCCGCCCGAGCCGATCCTCGAGCCCGAGCTGCCGATCATCGATACCCACCATCACCTGTGGGAGCGGCGGGACCATCGTTACCTGCTGCACGAGCTCCTGGCCGATCTCCGCACGGGCCACAACGTCGTCGCCACGGTCTTCGTGGAATGCCACGCGATGTATCGCGCCGATGGACCCAGCGAGTTGCGGCCCGTGGGCGAGACAGAGTTCGTCGCCGGCATCGCGGCCATGAGCAACAGCGGCCTGTACGGGCCGACGCGCGTCGCCGCCGGCATCGTGGGCTTCGCCGATCTCACGCTGGGCGATCGCGTCGAGCCCGTGCTGCAGGCGCAGCTCCGCGCCGGCGGCGGGCGGTTCCGCGGCGTGCGCCACTCGGCGGCGTGGGACGCGAGCGAGGTCATCGGCAACAGCGCCGTGGCCACGGGACCGCATCTGATGAAGCGGCCGGACTTCCGAGCGGGTCTGGCCCGTCTGACCGCGCTCGGCCTGTCCCTCGACGCCTGGGTCTTCCACCCGCAGCTCGCCGACGCCGTCGACCTGGCCCGGGCCTTTCCCGCGGCGAACATCATCGTGGGCCACGTCGGGGGACCGCTCGGTTACGGTCCCTATGCCGGCAAGAAGGACGAGGTGTTCGCGTCGTGGAAGGCCGGGATCAGCGAGCTGGCCGCGTGCCCGAACGTGGTCATGAAGCTCGGCGGCATGATGATGCGCCTGGCCGCCTTCGACTACGGAGCGCTGCCGGCGCCACCGTCCTCGGCCGTGCTCGCGGCGCACTGGCGACCGTACCTCGAGCTCTGCATCGAGCGCTTCGGGCCGGCGCGCTGCATGTTCGAGAGCAATTTCCCGGTGGAGAAGATGGGCATCGAATATGCCGCGCTGTGGAATGCGTTCAAACGAGTCGCCGCGGGCGCCTCGGCCGAGGAAAAGCTGGCGCTGTTCAGCGGCACGGCGCGGCGCGCTTATCGACTGGACTGAGCCTCCGCGAACCGGGATCGACCAGTGTTAGCGCGCGCAAGATGAGACGTGCCGTAGTCGTCGCGATCTTGTTTGCGTCGCTTCCGACGGCGCTCGCCGCGGATGGTCTCGACGACTTCATCGGAGCGGAGCTGGCACGGCGTCGCATCCCAGGGCTCGCCCTTGCTGTACTTCGCCAGGGGCAACCTCTCGTGCTGCGCGCCTACGGTCTCGCGTCGGTGGAGCTCGCCGTTCCGGTGACAGCCGACACGGTCTTCGATCTGGCGTCCGTCACGAAGACATTCACCGCGATGGCGATCATGACGCTGGTGACCGACGGCAAGCTGTCGCTCGACGATCCGATCGCCAGGTACATCGACCGGACGCCTTCTGGCTGGGCCGCGATGACGGTGCGCCAGCTCTTGACGCACACTTCGGGTATCGCGCCGCCACTGAGCTTCGCAGCGCTCCTGAAGCCCGACCACTCCTGGCAGACTACACGACACAGCAGCTCTTCGAGGCGGCGACGCGCGATGCGGTTCGCTTCGCCCCCGGAGAGCGCCACGTCTACCGCGACACGAACTATTTCCTTCTCGGCATGATCATCGAGCGCGTCTCGCAAGAGCGCTATGGCGAATTCCTCGCTCGCCGGTTCTTCCGGCCCCTCGGGATGACGTCGACGTCGGTGCCGGACGCCTGGCAGGTCGTCAAGCGTCGCGCCAACGGGTACACGCTGCGTGATGGAGTGCTGGCGCGCATTCGCCGGGACGCGCAGCTGGAGCTGGGGTCGCACACGAGTCTCTTCTCCACCGCCGCCGACCTGGCCAAGTTCGACGCGGCGCTCGACGCCGGACGGGTCCTTCCGCGGGCGGCCCTGGAACAGATGTGGACGCCGGTACTCCTGAACGATGGGAGCCGGAGGCCCTACGGACTCGGCTGGCGGGTCGACGATCGGCGCGGCCATCGCATGGTCGGGCACTCCGGTATCACGGGAGTGGACTATGTGAAGCTGCCCGATGACGGCCTGACCGTCATCGCGCTGACCAACCTCGGCAATCTCTTCGCCGACGTCAACCCCGACGTCGATTCGTGGTTGGGCGAGCTCCTGGCCGGGCGCTGGGTGCCCGGGCTGCTCGCGAGCACCGCTGCGCGGCAGCCCGACGCGGCACTCGAGCGTGCCCGGCGCTATCTTGACGCGCTGGCCGCCTTCGCGCGCGGCGAGATCCCCGCGCACGTGACTGGCCCTTTGGCGGCCGTGCTCCGGGCCGCCGACGCCGAGGCTCGCAAGACCACCGAACGACGATTGACCACGCGCCGGTCGTTCACCTACATCACGAGCGACGATGTGCGCGCGCGAGCGCTCACGCGGTTCGGCATCCCGATTGCTCGCCTGGATCACTACGAGCTCGTGACGGACCGCGAGACGCGCTACTACACGTTCGCCGTGACCGACGACGAGCGGCTCGCCGACCTTCGTTCGTACGCCGAGTAACATCCCTGCAATGACGCCGCCAGCGTCGGACGACCCGATCTCCCCCGTACAGAAGTGGGCGATCACCTTCACGGTCATGGTGGTGGCCTTCATGCAGATCCTCGACACCAGCGTCACCAACGTCATCCTCCCGCACCTGCAGGGCTCCCTGTCGGCGGGGCTGGACGAGGTTTCGTGGGTGATCACCTCCTATCTCGCCGCCAACGCCGTGATCATCCCCGCCACCGGGTGGCTGACCGGGCTCTTCGGTCGCAAGCGGTTCTTTCTGATCTGCGCCACGGTGTTCGTCGCCAGCTCCTTCGTCTCCGGCGCCGCCCCCGACCTGACCACGCTCATCGTGGCCCGCATCTTCCAGGGGCTCGGTGGCGGTCCGATCATCCCGATCTCGCAGGCGATCCTCTGGGAGATCTTCCCGTTCCACCAGCGCGGCCTCGCGATGGCCGTGTGGGGCGTTGGTTTCATCCTCGGCCCGATCCTGGGGCCGACCGTCGGCGGCTATCTGGCCGACGAATGGTCGTGGCGCTGGATCTTCTACATCAACCTGCCCGTCGGGATCGTCGGCTTCTTCATGGCCAGCGTCTTCCTGTTCGACTCGCCCTACATGCGCCGGGCCGCGCGGATCGACTGGTGGGGCCTGGGGCTGATGATCGCGGGCTTCGGGTGCCTTCAGCTCGTCCTCGACCGAGGCGAGCGGCAGGACTGGTTCGAGTCGCCGACGATCGTCGCGCTGGCGATCGTCGCCGTCGGCGCGCTCGCCGCCTTCCTGATCCGCGAGCTGACGGCCAGCGAGCCCATCCTCGACCTCACCGTGTTCACCGATCGCAACTTCGCCACCGGCGCCACGCTGAGCACGATCGTCGGCTTCGGCACATTCGCCGGCATGCTGCTGGTCGCCGTCTTCACGCAGAAGCTGCTCGGCTACGACGCGTGGACCTCGGGGCTCGTGCTGGCGCCCGGCGGTCTCGGCAACATCTTCTCGCTGTTCGCCTCGGGGATCGTGACGCGCGTCGACCAGCGATTGATGCTGGCGTTCGGATGCCTGCTCAACGCCGTCAGTCTCTTCATGATGACCTCCCTCACGCTCGGAATGGATTACTGGGCCCTGGCGCTGCCGCGCTTCATTCAGGGATTCGCGGCCGGTTTCATCTACGTGCCGCTCTCCACGCTCACGCTGGCCACGATCCGGCGCGACAAGCTCGTCAACGCCACCGCCGTGTACAGCATGGCGCGCAACCTCGGCGGCAGCGTGGGCATCGCAGTGGTCACCACGCTGCTCGCGCAGCGGAGCCAGTTGCACCAGACCACGCTCGTGAGCCACATCACCCCGTGGGACCCGGCGACGCGTGAGCGCCTGGCCCAGTGGGCGAGCCACTTCGTGACTCGCGGCAGCGACTCCTTCACCGCCGAACGCCAGGCGGTGGTCATGCTGTATCGTGAAACGGTGGCTCAGGCTCAGCTCCTGGCCTACGCGGACGACTTCTGGCTCCTGGCGGTGATGTTCACGGCTGTGCCGCTGATCCTGCCGTTCATGCGTCGCGTCCGGCTGGGGTCGCGGGGAGCGGCTGGGGCCCAGGCCACCGAGCGCTCGCCGGCCCCCGCCGTGAAGGAAAACGTCCTGTGACGGCGCCGATCTGCGCGTTCATGCACAGATTTCTTGCGGCTCTCCGGGCACTCTGCTAGTGTCGCGCCGTTGCTGGCGGGTGCCCACGAGGCCCAGGGAAGGCGGTAAGAACCCGTCGCGACCCCATCACGGTAAGGCATGAAACCAGCCATCGACCCCTCATAATGGTGTTGCCTCGAAACGTGAGCTCACGGCGAGCGGCGGGAATTCTGCGCACAGTCTTTGACCGGGTCGGCACCGGGTTCGCGTTCCGTCTCTGGGACGGGACGCTCGTAGAGGTTGGGCACGGCGCGCCCGTGTGCACGGCCGTCGTGCACCGTCCCGAGACGTTCGTCCGCCTCATGCGCAATCCGACCCCGCTGAACTTCGCCGAGGCCTACGTCGAAGGCGCCCTCGACATCGAGGGCGATCTTTTCGCGGCGATGAAAGTCGCCGACGCGATGGAGGAGATCCGGCTGGGGTTGCGCGATCAGTTACGGCTCTTCGTCGCCCTCTGGCGGAACTGACGTGGCCGGTCACGACGTCATCGTCGTCGGTGGGGGACCGGGCGGAAGCACGGCGGCGTGGCGGCTCGCCCGGTCCGGCCTGCGGCCGCTGCTCCTCGACGCCGCAGTGTTCCCGCGCGTCAAGGTCTGCGCGGGCTGGGTGACGCCGGAGGCGCTGGCGGACGTCGAGGTCGACCCCGCGAAGTACCCGCTCACCATCCAGCCCTTTACCGCGTGTGGGTTCGCGTTCGACGGCGCGCGCCACGAGACGCGCTGGCGCCGGCCCGCCAGCTACGGCATCGTCCGGAAGGAGTTCGATCACCATCTGCTGGATCGGGCCCGCGCCGCCGGCGCCGATGCGCGCGAGGGCGCGCGGGTCACCGCCGTCACTCGCGAGCGGGACGAGATCCGCGTCGTGAGCGAGCGCGGTGTCTTCACGGCCCCGGTCGTCATCGGCGCAGGCGGACACCACTGCCCCGTAGCGAAGGCCTTCGGAAAGGTGTCCGAGCAGGAGGAGGTCGTGATCGCCCAGGAGAGCGAGACGCGGCTGCCGCCCGAACGGCTCGATGTGCTCCGCGACGGCGCGCCGGAGCTCTACCTGGAGCCGGATCTCAAGGGCTACGGTTGGTACTTTCCCAAGGAGGACGTGCTCAACGTCGGGATCGGGGTCATCTCCGGGCCGGGCGTGGACCTGCCGCGACGACGGGACGCGCTGCTCGCGTCGCTGCGTACGTCGGGCCGCCTGCCCGCCGACCTCCGGATCGAGCCGTTCCGTGGCCACGCGTACGTGGTGCGGCGCCGCGCGCCGCGACGGCTCGCCGGCGACGACTTTTGCCTCGTCGGCGACGCCGCCGGGCTGGCCCGCGACCTCAGCGGCGAGGGCATCGGACCGGCCATCCGGAGCGGAATCCTCGCGGCCGAGGCGGTCGTGGCGCACGTGCGCGGAGGGACCCCGATCGACTCGTACGCGCAAGAGATCGTGCGGCGTTACGGACAGGGCGAGACCGGCTGGCTCGGCCGCCAGCTCGGCCGCCTGCCCGACGCCTGCGCGCGAGTGCTGGTGCGCGCCATGCTGGCCACGGGCGCCACGCGGCGGCACGTGGTCCTCGGGGGAATCTTCGGGATGCGGGAGGTGCCGTCATGAAGCCGCGCGGCAAGGCCGAGGACGCCCGGGCGATCGCCCACCACTACGACGTGTCGAACGAGTTCTACGCCCTCTTCCTCGATCCGCTCATGGTCTACACCTGCGCGTACTACCGGGACCCGGACGGGAAACTCGAGCAGGCTCAACACGACAAGCTCGACCACGTCTGTCGCAAGCTCGATCTGCGCGCCGGGGAGACGCTGCTCGACATCGGGTGCGGCTGGGGCAGCCTGGCGATGTGGGCGGCCCGACACTACGGCGTGCGCGCCCACGGCGTGACGCTCTCACGAGCCCAGGCCGACTACGCCACGGAGTGCATCCGCAGGGACGGGCTGCAAAATACTTGTCGCGTCGAGTACCTCGACTATCGTGACCTGCCCTCCGACGTCGTCTACGACAAGATCGCCGCGGTCGGTGTGATCGAGCACGTCGGGATCCCGAACTACCCGGCCTTCTTCACTGGCGTGCGCTCCCGCTTGAAGGATGGCGGCCTCTACCTCAATCACGGGATCGTCCACGACTTCCACTGGAAGCGCACGAGCCAGACCGAGTTCCTCTACCGTCACGTCTTCCCGAATGGTGACCTGGCCGGCCTCAGCGAGACCCTTACCGAGATGGAGCGCGCGGGCTGGGAGATCATGGACGTCGAGGGGCTGCGCCTGCACTACGCCCGCACGTGCCGGCAGTGGGTCGAGCGGCTGTGCGCGCGGGCGGACGAGGCCCGGGCGCTGGCGGGGGAACGCACGTACCGGACCTGGCGGCTGTATCTGACCTGCTCGGCGGTCGCGTTCGAGGGCGGCTCGCTGGGCCTCTATCAAGTCCTCATGCGGAAGCACTGTGACCCTCGGGTCGGACATGCGCCGCGAACGCGCGAGCCTCTCTACGAACGAGGACCGGCGTGACCACCGGTTCGGACAAGGAGCAAACGTGGGCCGTCAGATCCTGATCATCGCGATCAGCTCGCTGGTCTTGACGCAGATCGCCGTGTTTGCGACGTCGATCTACCTGCATCGCGCGCTCGCGCACCGGTCGCTGTCGCTCCGGCCGATCGTCGAGCTTGTTTTCAGGATAGCGCTGTGGCTGGTGACCGGCGGGAGCCGCCAGCAGTGGGTCGCGGTCCACCGGAAGCACCACACGTACACCGACCGGGAAGGCGATCCGCACAGCCCGCGGCTGCTGGGCTTCTGGAAGGTCCAGCTCGGCAATGTGTACTACTATATCCACGAAGCGCGCAATCCGCGGACCGTCGCGACGTTCGCGCCCGACCTGGCCCCGGATCGATGGGAAAAAACCGTGTTCTCCTGGGGATGGACCGGGCTCGGGCTCGGCGGGGCG
>QHSV01000519.1 GCA_003221655.1 Candidatus Rokuibacteriota bacterium | reverse complement strand
ACGTCGATCGAGAAACGGATCGAGTGCGACCTCTATTACATCGAGCGCTGGAGTCTGGGCTTCGATCTGAAAATTCTCATCCAGACGCTCTGGTACGGGTTCCGCATCAACCGCAACGCGTACTGACGGCCTGCCCGGCGGACGACCGCGAGCGGTCAGCGCCGCCGCCCGCCGGCCTTCCTCACCAGGCAGTTCTCGAGGACGAGCGCGTCGAGCTGGCTGCCCCGGAACGTCGTGTATGCTTCGCGGGGAGTGTTGACGATCGGCTCGCCGCGCAAATTGAACGACGTGTTCAGCAACGCCGGCATCCCGGTCACCATGCGGAATCGATCGATCAGGTCGTAGTATCGCTCGTTGCCGTCGCGCACCACGCTCTGGAGCCGGCCGGTGCCGTCGACGTGGGTGACGGCGGAGATCGTGTCGCGCCGGGCGGGCTTGACAGGGACGACCAGCAGCATGAAGCGGCTCGGGTACTGCCGCTCGACGCCGGGCGCGTCGAAGAACTCCTGCACGGCGGGCGCGAGCATCGACGGTGCAAAGGGTCGATACGGCTCCCGGTACTTGATCTTGGTGTTCACGACCTCCTTCATCTCCGCCCGCCGAGGGTCGGCCAGGATCGATCGGTGGCCGAGCGCGCGCGGTCCCCATTCGGCGGGGCCGTGGAACCATCCAACCACTGCGCCCTCGGCAAGTGCCTCAGCGGTCCGCCCTAGGAGGGTGTCTTCGTCGAGCCGCTCGTAGGCGATGCCTTCCTCATCGAGGAAGGCGCGAACTTCGCCTTCGCCGTAGCTCGGCCCCCAGAACGCGTGCTCCATGATGAACGAGCGGGGCTTGCCGAGCAGCGAGTGGTAGACATAGAGGGCGGCGCCGACGGCCCCGCCCGCGTCTCCCGCCGCCGGCTGCACGTACATCTCGCGGAACCCTGTCTCGCGCAGGATCCGCCAGTTGGCGACGCTGTTGAGCGCTACCCCTCCGGCCAGGCAGAGCTGGGTGAGTCCGGTCTCGCGCTGGAGCGCCCGCGCCATGTTGACGACGAGCTCCTCGGTGACGACCTGAATGCTGGCGGCGATGTCGGCATAGTGTTGGTTGCTCCGCGCTTGCTCGCCGTAGTCTGCGGGCCTGGGGCCGAAGTACGACGGATAGCCGGACGCCTCCGTGAAGAACGGCGCGTTGACCGGGCGGGGCTCGCCGAAGAGCTCCAGGAAGCGCCGCCCGTACGGCAGCGCCGTCGAACGATGGAACGTGAAGTAGTCGAGGTCCAGTCGAAAGCTTCCGTCCCCCGCCATCCGCACGAGCTTCCGCACCTCGTCGACATAGCGGGGCTGCCCGTAGGGCGCCATCCCCATGACCTTGTACTCGCCCTCGTTGACCTCGAAGCCGAGGAAGGCCGTAAAGGTCGAGTAGAGCAGCCCGATGGAGTGCGGGAACCGCACCTCCCGCGTGAGCTGGAGGTCGGTGCCTCTCCCGCGGCCCACCGTCGCGGTGGTCCACTCCCCGACGCCGTCCACCGTCATCAACGCCGCCTCCTCGAAGGGTGAGCAGAAGAACGCGCTGGCGGCGTGCGAGAGGTGGTGCTCGGAGAAGAGGATCTTGTCGCGCGGAACCCCGACGCGCTCGGCGATGAGCGCGCTTACCCAAAGCTTGTCGGTGAGCCAGGTCGTCATGGCGCTGCGGAAGACGCGCGCCCCCCGCGGGTAGGTCCCGAGCGCGGTCATCAGGATCCGCTCGAACTTGCGAAAGGGCTTCTCGAAGAAGACGACATAGTCGAGGTCGGCGGATTCGATGCCGGCCGCCGCCAGCACGTGGGAAATCGCGTTGGACGGAAATTCGGGGTCGTGCTTCTTGCGGGTGAAGCGCTCCTCCTCCACCGCCGCCACCAGCTGGCCGTCACGGAGGAGGGCGGCGGCCGCGTCGTGGAAGAAGCAGGAGATTCCCAGGATGTACATCCCGGCGTCAGTACTGCCGGCTCGCCGCCGGTAGCGTGTTCTCCGTCGGCGGCCGCTCCGTCCAGAGCCCGGCTCCGCCGTGAGAGACGGCCCCGAACCGCCCGCGCAGCAGTCGCGCGCCGACCGCGAAGGGTGGCGCTACGAGGAAATACACGATGAGCAAGAGCAGCCGCGCCTGCAGGTCTCCGATGGCGCGAGCGATGAGGGTCCATCGGGACCACACCCATACTAGGATTGCCCGAAGTCGCACCACGGCTAGAACAGCACGTAGATGAATGGCGCTATCGAGCTGCTGTAGGCGAGAATAAGCATGACCGAGCTCGCGAGCAGAATGAGCACCATCGGGATCAGCCACCACAGACGGACCGCCCAGAAGAAGCCCACGAGCTC
>QHSV01000518.1 GCA_003221655.1 Candidatus Rokuibacteriota bacterium | reverse complement strand
TTCTTGATATAGTCCGCGTGCCCCGGACAGTCGATGTGCGCGTAGTGCCGCTGCGCCGTCTCGTACTCCACGTGCGCCACCGCGATCGTGATCCCCCGCTCCCGCTCTTCCGGCGCGTTGTCGATCGACCCGTACTCCCGCACCGCAATCTGCTTGTTCTTCGTGTGCAATACCTTCGTGATCGCCGCCGTCAGCGTCGTCTTGCCATGATCAATGTGCCCGATCGTCCCCACGTTCACGTGCGGCTTCGTCCGCTCGTACTTCGCCTTCGCCATTCCTCACGTCCTCCCGTTGGCGGTAGCGATGCTGGCAATCAAACTGGAGCCCATGTCCGGGATTGAACCGGAGACCTCGTCCTTACCAAGGACGCGCTCTGCCGACTGAGCTACATGGGCGCATGCGCGAGACTTGGAGCGGGAAACGGGATTCGAACCCGCGACCCCCAGCTTGGAAGGCTGGCGCTCTACCACTGAGCTATTCCCGCCCACATGCGGAGCCACACGCGTCTGACTCAGGCCACCTACGGCCCGAGCCGGCCTCATGGGACCCGCTACAATGGTGGGGAGGGGAGGTTTTGAACCCCCGAAGGCGTACGCCAGCAGATTTACAGTCTGCCCCCTTTGGCCACTTGGGTACCTCCCCGAATCTGCCGGCACGCACTTGCGAACCCCTCGAAAAGGCTGGCGCTGGCGGGAGGATTTGAACCCCCGACCCACTGCTTACAAGGCAGTTGCTCTGCCCCTGAGCTACGCCAGCACAGACAAAAGCCCACATTAGGCTTGACTTTTCGATAAGTCAAGCTCTTTGCTTCCGGTGCTCCGTTGGCGCGCCACTTCGTAGCAGAGCACGGCTGCAGCGGCCGCGACGTTCAGTGAGCCCACCCGCCCCGCCATCGGGATCGTGAGCAGCACGTCGCAGGCTCGAGCGACATTGGGCCTGAGCCCTTCGCCCTCGCTTCCCAGGACCAGACAGACCGGCCCTGTCAGGTCCGCCGCCCACACCGTGACACCAGCACCCATGGTGCCACCGAAGACCCAAATGCCGGACTTCTTAATGATTTCCAGAGCGTAGACGAGGTTCGTCTCCCGGGCGACGGCCAGATACTCGACCGCCCCCATGGCCGTTCGAACGGCCGTCTCAGTCAGGCCCACCTGATGGTGCTTCGGTACGATCACGCCGTGTGCTCCGAAGGCCTCCGCCGATCTCAGGAGCGCGCCGAAGTTCCTTGGATCCTGGACCTGGTCGACTGCCACGAAAAAGGGCGCCTCGCCGCGCTCTGTGGGAATCGCGAGGAGGGTGGCCAGATCAACGTACTCCGCCGATGCCACGCGGGCGACGACGCCCTGGTGGCGGTCGGAGCCGGCCATCGCGGTGAGCTGGTCGCGGGTGCGATAGGAGACCTTGACGCCGGCACGGCGCGCGAGGGCGACCACCTCCGCCAGGGGGCCCCGCGCACCGGCGAGGACGGCGACCTCGTCGGCGCGCCGCCCGTGCGCGCGCAGCAGCTCGAGCACGGGGTTGCGGCCGTAGACCCGGCCCTCGGCCATCATCGCCCCTTGGGTGTGAGCCGCGTGAGCCGCGATCCCGCGGGCGTGTCCTCCACGAGCCAGCCGAGCCGCGCGATCTCGTCGCGCAACTCGTCCGCGCGTTTGAAGTCGCGGCGCGCTCGCGCCTCGCCGCGCGCGGCGACGAGACGCTCGACGGCGGCCGCTGGGCCGTCCACCGGGGCGCCGCGGCCGAAGAGCCCGAGCACCCGCGCCAGCTGCGCCAGCTCGGCGACGCCGGCGACGAATGCGCCGGGCGCCCCCGCCTGCCGGTCGCGCGCCTCGGCCAGCGCGCGCCCGAAATCGAAGAGCACGCCGAGCGCCTGCGGCGTGTTGAAGTCGTCGTCCATGGCCTTCTCGAAGCGGGCGCGGAACTCGGCAAGGGCCGGAGGCAGCGAGGCGACGCCGCCGGCGTCGCGCACGGTGGCCGCGTCGTGGAGCAGGCGCGCGAGGCGGTCGAGCGCCCGGCCGCTCTCCTCGACGCGCTCCTCGGACCACTCGATCATGTTGCGATAGTGGGTCCCGAGCATCCAGAGCCGGAGCGCATCGGGGTCGTGGCGCTTGACGATCTCCCGGATGTTCAGCGTGTTGCCGAGCGACTTCGACATCTTCTCCTTGCCCATATTGACCATACCGTTGTGCACCCAGTAGCGGGCCAACGGCTTGCCCGTGCACGCTTCGGACTGGGCGATCTCGCACTCGTGATGCGGGAAGATCAAATCCTCGCCGCCCCCGTGGAGGTCGAAGGACTCTCCGAGATACCGCATCGCCATCGCCGAGCACTCGATGTGCCAGCCGGGACGACCGGGGCCCCACGGGCTGTCCCACGCGGGCTCGCCCGGCTTCGAGCTCTTCCAGAGCGCGAAGTCGCGCGGCTCGCGCTTCCGCTCGTCCACCTCGACGCGGGCCCCCGCCAGCAGCTCGTCGAGATTCTTCCCCGAGA
>QHSV01000077.1 GCA_003221655.1 Candidatus Rokuibacteriota bacterium | reverse complement strand
GGAGAATCTCCTCCATGCGCCGCACGGCACGCCCCCATTCGAACGCGTTCCTGACGAACGCCGAGCCCGTCGCGGCGATGCGCGAGCGCAGCTCGGGATCGCTGGCGAGACGCTCGAGCTTCGCCGCAAGATCGGTGACGTCCCGTCGCCGGGCGACGAGCGCCGTCTCCCCGTCACGCGCGTAGTCGCGGCAACCGCCGTTGTCGTAGGTGACGAGCGCGACGCCGCACGCCATCGCCTCCATCGGAGGCATCCCGAGCCCCTCGTCCCACGAGGGACAGAGGTAGATCTCGCAGCCGCTGTAGAGGGACGCGAGCCGGCCCTGCGGGGGGTTCGGGTGAAACTCGTCGTAGACCGAGGACGCCCGCGGCGCCGTGACGCCGAAGCCCACGAGATGGAGCTGCGGGTGGCGTGCCTTCACGCGCGCGACAGCCTCGAAGCCGTCGGCGGTCCCCTTCCACGCGTACTCGTGGTGGAGCATCAGCACGCGCGGCCGCGACGTCTCGACCGTGACCGGAACCGCGTGGAACAGGGCGAGGTCGACCGGGGTCACGAGAATCTCCGCCTCGCTGCCGAACCGCTCGCGCATGATGTCGCGGAGCCACGTCGAGATGACGATCTTCCGGAGCGGCAGCCGGTACGTCGCGTCCACCGCCGCCGCTTCGCCATGGTAGAGGCTCTCGTAGTGCTGCACGAGGTAGAACTTCCGCCCGCACCGCGCCGGCGCGGCCGCGACCGCGGCCGCCGACTGCCACGCCGTCGCGAGGACCGCGTCGCCGTCCGGCAGCGTGTCCGCCCGCCAGCGGTCCACCCAGACGATGCGCGCCTGGAAGCCGGAGAGCCAGTCGGGCCCGGCGCCCCTGAGCGACCGCCAGAATGCCCGGCCCCGTCCCTTGGCCGGCACCACCACGTCGACGCGGTGCCCGCCGGCCGCGAGCCGGTCCGCGTAGGTGAGAATGGCACGCACGCCTCCGGCGATGCGGAGGTGCGGACACAGAAACGTGATTTTCACGCGGCGGTCAGATGGCCATCGAAACCTGGCCGCGCTTCCGGTATGCCTCGGGGTCGAGCACCAACTGCCCGCCCGTCAGGTCAGCCATATCGACGTCCCCCCGCTCCTCAGGGCGTCCTGAAGCGCGGGAGAATCTCGGCGGCGATCGTCTCGAGCTGCGCGCGCTCATCGCGGGGGTCGCCGATCGCGCTCATGAGGAAGTAGTTGCAGCCGGCCGCGCGGAACCGCTCGAGCTGTTCCGCGCACTGCTCGGGCGTGCCGATGACACCGTACCGCTTCGCGAGCGGCTCGAAGTCCTGCGCGTAACGCTTGCTGAGGACACTCACCCACGATCGTTTCGCGGCTTCAAAGTCCCGCCCCACCGTGATGAAGACGAGGTGTGCTGTCGTGAACCCGGCCAGCGAGCGGCCGGCGCCGGCCGCCGCGGCCCGGATCTTGTCGAGGCTCTGCGCGTAGCGGTCGGGCTGCACGACGTACGACACCCAGCCGTCGCCCTGCCGGCCCGCACGCGCCAGCGCCGCGTCGGAGCGGCCGCCGATCCAGATCGGCGGAAGCTGGCGGGTCGGCTTGGGATCGATCGACACGGACTCGAAGCGCGTGAATCGGCCTCGGAAGGTGGCGGGCGTGTCACGCCAGAGGGTGCGGACCACGTCGATGCCCTCGGTCACCCGCGCCCCGCGCTCCTTGTGGGGCACACCGCAGAGCTCGAACTCCTTCGGATTCTCGCCGCCGACGCCGACGCCGAAGACGAGCCGGCCGCCCGAGAGCACGTCGAGGGTGGCCGTCATCTTGGCCGCCACCGCCGGGGCGCGGAGCGCCAGCAGATAGACGGCGACGCCCAGCTTGATCCGGTGCGTGATGGGCACGTAGGACGCGAGCAGCGTCAAGGACTCGTAGATGGGGTTGTGGAACGACACGTGATCGCCCGTCCACACCGAGTCGTATCCGATGGCTTCCAGACGCTGGACGAGCTCGAACTGCTCGCTCGGCGGATGCAGCGAGAGCTGGGCGCCGAAACCGATCACCCCGTCACCGCGGGAACGCGTCCCGCACGCCGCCGTCCACGGTCAGCGTGCAGCCGGTGGTCTTCGCGGACCGGTCCGAGGCCAGGAAGAGCACAGCCTCCGCGACGTCTTCGGGATGAATGCCGACGCCCAGCAGGTTGCGCTTGCGGTAGAAGTCCTCGAGCTGGTCCACGCCGATCCCCTGAGCCGCTGCGCGCTCGCGTCGGATCTCGTCTGACCAGAGCTTCGAGTCCTGGAAGACGGCATCCGGGTTTACGATGTTCGAGCGTATGCCGTGGGGCGCGCCTTCCAGAGCCAGTACCTTGGCGAGCTGGGCCTCGGCCGCCTTCGCCGCCGAGTATGCGGCGAAGTCCTTGCCCGGCGACATCACATTCTTGGTCGCGACGAAGACGAGCGCGCCGCCGAGTCCCTGCGCGACGAGGAGACGCATGGCCTCGCGGGCGACGATGAAGTGGCCGGTGGCATTGACCGCGAACGAGCGCTCCCAGTCGGCGAGCTCGAGGCGGACCACCGGCGACGAGTGCGCGATGCCCGCGTTCGACACGAGGAGATCCAGTCCGCCGTAGGCGAGCACCGCCTCCTCGAACGCCGCCCGCACCGACGCCTCGCGCGTCACGTCCATCTCGAGGCCGAGCGCCCGGCCGCCCCCGACGGCCGCGACGATCCCATCGGCGGTCGCTCGTGCGCTCGCGGCGTCGATATCGCCCACGACGACGTGGGCACCCTCGGCGGCGAGGCGCCGCGCGACGGCTCGCCCGATGCCGGAACCGCCGCCAGTGACCAGCGCGATCCGGCGGGCCAACTCCTTCTCCGGCGGCGCCAGCGTGAGCTTGTAGAGCTCGAGCGGCCAGTACTCGACGCCGAAGGCGTCCGGCGGGGACAGCGAGACGTAGTCGCCGAAGGCTCCCGCGTTGCCGAGCACGTCGATCGTGTGGTGGTAGATGTCACTGACGATGCCGGCGGTGCGCCGGTCTTTCCCCGCCGTGAACATCCCGAGCCCCGGGACCAGCACGACGCGCGGGAGCGGGTCGAGCAGCTGCGCGCCCTCGAACCGGTTCTCCTCGAAGTAGCGCGTGTAGTCGACGACGAAGCGCTCGACGGACCGCTCGATCGTCTCCAGGAGGGCCGCGCCCGCCTCGGAGCCGTTAGAGGTCACGAAGCATGGGAGCCGCTTGGCGTAGATCGTGTGATCCGGGGTGGCCGGCCCGATCTGCGAGATGCGCGGCGCGGCCGACGAGGAGACGAATTCCGTCACGTCCGGCGAGTCATCGAAGGTCGCGATGACCCGGTGCCGGCGGCTCAACAGGCCGCGCAGGCGCGGCGCCACCGCCAGCGCCGTCTCGCGCCGCGCCGCCGGCGCGAGCACGGGCACGCGGGCGCCCCCGAAGACGGGACGGCCCCTCTTTCGCTCGGTGATGGCCGTCTCGGCGCGGGTGATCAACTCGATCGTGGCCTCGTACGCTTCCCGGACGGTCGCTCCCCAGGTGATCGTGCCATGACGCTCGAGGAGGAGGGCTTTCGCCTCGGGGCGGTCGGCGATCGCGTCGGCCACGTCCCGAGAGATGCGGAACCCGGGTCGGCGATACCCGAGCGAGATGACGTCCTTTCCGTAGACCTCCTGGATCACGTCATGGGCGCGGTCGTTGTTCGTCAGCGACACGACGGCGTCCGCGTGGGTGTGGACGACCGCGGGGGCCGAGAGGAAGCCGTGCAGCAGGGTCTCGATCGAGGGGCGCACGCCGCCGGGCTCCTGCAGCGCGTGAGCGAGGTAGCTCACCATCTCCTCGTCGCTCATCTCGTCGCGGTCCAGGAGCGCTGCAATGTCGTCCATGCGCACGCCGGGAAAGTCTCGACGCTGGATGGACTTGAGGTCGGAGCCGCTCCCCTTGACCCGGAGCACGGAGATCTCCCGGCCGCGATGGTCGCGCTCGCGTGTCTTGATCGAAGTGTTGCCGCCGCCCCAGACCACCAGCGAGGTCTCGGCGCCGATCAGGCGCGACGCGTAGACGAGGAGGTCAAGGCCGTGGAGCTGGCTCGCCTCGGCGTCGTCCCAGCGAGAGCGCATGCCGCACTCACGATACCATGATCCTCGTGGGCCGCCTGATCGTGAGCCTTCTGGCCGCCAATCTCCTTGTCATCCCGGCGGCCGCCGGGGCGGACGGCATCATGCTGATCCAGGCCGGGGCTTTCTGGATGGGGCGCGACGACGGGCCGCCCGACGAGGCGCCGCGCCATCGAGTCTACGTCCGCGACTTCTGGATCGAGCGGCACAAGGTGACGAACGCCGAGTTCGCTCTGTTTTTGAACGCGACCGGCCTCAGGCCGCCCGGCTCCGACCGACGCTACGACGAGGACGACGCAGACGCACGCATCCACCGGTCGCAGGGGCTCTGGATCGCCGATCCGGGATTCGAGCGCCACCCCGTGGCCGAGGTCTCGTGGTTCGGCGCCCGGGACTACTGCACCTGGACGGGGAGGCGCCTGCCCACCGAAGCGGAGTGGGAGAAGGCCGCACGCGGCGACGATCAGCGGCCCTACCCCTGGGGCTTCGCGGCGCCGACGCCCCAGCTCGCGGTCTTTGGACGCGCCTACAACGCGACGGACTCCACGAGCCGGCCCGCCGGCGCCAGCCCCTATCGCGTCGAGGACATGCTCGGCAACCTGCGAGAGTGGACGTCGACCGCGCTCCGCCCCTATCCTTACAGAACCGACGACGGTCGCGAGCCGTACACCGGCGCCACCGGCCGCGTGGTCGTCCGGGGGGCGAGCCACGACGACCCGGCCGAGTCGCTCGGCGTGACCCGGCGGCGCTCCTACGATCGTGGTGGCGCGGCGGCCGGTCATCACTTCGTAGGCTTTCGCTGCGCCACGTCGGAGGATCTGGGAGAGGTGGCTCCGGGAGGACGATCACGGTAAACGCGCGTTTCGACAACCTCATGATGAGCTACCCGCTCACGCTCACCCACTTCTTCGAGCGGAGCCGGCGGCTGTTCGCCAGGAAGACGATCGCCACGCGCGTGCCGGGCGGGCCGCTCTTCCGATACACGTATGGGGAGTTCGCCGAGCGCACGATGCGACTCGCCGGGGCCCTGGCGGCGCTCGGAGTCCGCAGAGGCGACCGCGTGGCGACCTTCGGGTGGAACAGTCACCGCCACCTCGAGCTCTACTGGGCCGTACCGCTCTCCGGCGCGATCCTGCACACCCTCAACATCCGGCTCTCGGCGCACGATCTGACGTACATCATCAATCACGCGGGTGACTCGATCATCTTCGCCGACGCGAGCCTCCTGCCGCTGCTGGCGGCATTCCGCGACGCGCTCCCGACGGTGCGGCGGATCGTCGTCATGCCCGATGGGGCGGGCGCCGTCGGATCGTCGGGCGCGGCCGCCTCCGTGGAGGACGTCGCGTACGAGGCGCTGGTGGCGGGCGCCGAGCCGGTGAGCGGCTGGCCCGAGCTCCGGGAGACCGACGCCGCGGGAATGTGCTACACGTCGGGCACCACGGGCCACCCCAAGGGGGTCGTCTACACCCACCGCGCGATGTTCCTCCACTGCCTCGCCGAGGCGATGGCCGACCAGTTCGGGATTTCCGAGGACGACCGGATCCTGCACATCGTGCCGATGTTCCACGCCAACTCCTGGTGCCTGCCCTTCACGGCAGTCATGGTGGGCGCCGATCAGGTCTTCGCGGGCCCGAACCCTCAGCCGCGCGACATCTGCCAGCTCATCCAGGCCGAGAAGGTGACGTTCACCGGAGCGGTGCCGACGGTGTGGATCGCCGTCAAGGAGCTCTGCGAGAAAGAAGGCTTCGACATCTCGTCGCTGCGGACGATCGCGATCGGGGGCTCCGCGGCGCCCAAGAGCCTCCAGCAGGCGTACGCGAAGAACTTCGGCGTCCAGATGTCCCATGCGTGGGGCATGACCGAGATGACGCCGCTCGGGACCGTGACCCGGCTCAAGAGCTACATGGGCGACTGGCCGGAGGAGAAGAAGTACGACGTCTTCGCCCGCGTCGGGTACCCCTCGGTCGGCGTCGACGCTCGCATCGTGGACGATTCCGGAAAGGAGCTGGCGTGGGACGGGGTGGGCATGGGCGAGCTCCAGGTGCGCGGCCCCTGGGTCGTGGCGTCCTACTACGACAACGCCGAGTCGGCGGACCGCTTCACGGCGGACGGCTGGTTCCGCACCGGGGACGTCGCCACGATCGACGCCGAGGGCTACGTCCAGATCACCGACCGGACCAAGGACCTGATCAAGTCCGGCGGCGAGTGGGTCTCGAGTGTGGACGTCGAGAACATGATCATGGCCCATCCGAAGGTCCTCGAGGCGGCGGTGATCGCGGTGCCCCACCCGAAGTGGGTCGAGCGGCCCCTCGCTTGCGTGGTGCCGAAGCCCGGGTGCGTCATCGAGCCGGCGGAGATCATCGACTTCCTGCGCTCGAAGCTCGCCCGCTGGGCGCTGCCCGACGAGATCGAGATCATCGATGCCGTGCCCAAAACCAGCGTCGGAAAGTTCGACAAGAAGGTGCTCCGGGAGCGATACAAGAACTGGAAACCGAGGGATGCGACAGCGAATGCCTAAGGGAGCGCCCAGCGCGACCCCTGTCGAGTTGCGGTATCATGACGAGTCAATGAGTTTCGTCCGCCAGCATCGAGTCCTCATCGCTCTCCTCAACCCCGGAATCATCTCATGACCACACTCACGACGGTCGTCGGCCTGCTGCCGATGGCCCTCGCCTTCGGCGTCGGGACGGAGGCCAACCGGTGCGTGATGTTCGAGGAACGATTCCCACGGCGGATCGACATCGCCGAACACGAGCCGGCCTCACCGTAGTCGGATCGGCCAGCGCTCTGAATGAAAGAGGAGGAGTCATGTCAGCGACCACGCGGCGCTACTTCCTGACCACCACGACGGGCGCGGGCCTCGCGGGAATCCTCGCCACGGGCATCCCGCCCGCCCGCGGGCAGCAGCGGGAGATCTCGTACCTCTGCTGGAACAACTTCGCGCCGCTCATGGACAAGAAGCTGGCCGAGATCGGCCAGCGGTTCACGAAAGACACCGGGATCAAGCTCAGGATCGACCACATCGCCGCGGCCCAGCAGGCGGCCAAGTACGCCTCCGAGGTCCAGTCGCAGGCCGGCCACGACCTCGTCGAGATGCGCATGCACTTCCCCTGGCTCTACGAGGGCCAGCTGATCGATCTCGGGGACGTGGTGGCGGAACTCGAGAAGAAGTACGGCAAGGTGCTCTCCTCGGCCGCGGAGACGGCCCGCGTCCACGGCACGTGGCGGGCGGTTCCGCAGTACCACGCCATGTTCGTGGCCACCTACCGCGAGGACCTCTTCAAGAAGGCGGGGCTCAAGATCCCCGACACCTGAGAGGATCTCTACACGGTGGGCAAGGAGCTGAAGAAGATGGGGCACCCGGTGGGCATTCCCATCAGCCAGAACTACGACTCGATCTCGACGGCTGGCCCGGTGCTCTGGTCCTTGGGCGGGCTGGAAGTCGACAAGGACGGCAAAACCGTCCGGATCAACAGCCCGCAGACTGCACAGATGCTCGAGTGGTACAAGAAGATGTTCCGCGATTGCATGGAGCCCGAGGTCCTGTCCTGGGACGACGCGAGCAACAACCAGGCGATGCAGCAAGGCAAGGCCGGCTGGATCCACAACCCGGTGAGCGCCTACATCGTGGCCAAGCAGATGAAGCTCCCCACCGCCGACACCATCAACCATCACCGGACGCCCGGCGGGCCGTCGGGCCGGCACGAGACGGACGTGCCGCGCCACATCGGTATCTGGAAGTTCTCCAAGAACGCCGAGCCGGGCAAGGAGTTCATCCGCTATCTGCTCGGAAAGCGGGAGACCTACGACGAGTTCATCATGTCAGCGGACGCCTTTAACCTGCCCGTCTACGAGAAGCTGCAGGATCATCCGGTGCTCAAGACGGATCCGAAGTACGCCGGCCTCAGGGCCGAAGGTGTGCAATATCACTGCTACGGTTGGCCCGCGCCGCCGAGCGACAAGGTGCAGCTCATCACCAACTCGTTCATCATGCCCAACATGATCGCCAAGGCGGTGACGGGCACGGCGACGAAGGACGCCATCGTCTGGGCCGAGAACGAGATGAAGCAGGTCATGGCGGGGAGCTGATATGGCTATCGGAAGTGCCGGCGTCGCTGCTGTGCCGGCCCGCGTGTCGCTGCGCGCGCGGGTCGGAGGACTGCTCGATCGCGAGGAGTGGCTGGGCCCGATCTTCGTCAGCCCGGCGCTCTTCCTGCTCCTGCTCCTCGTCGCCTATCCCTTTTGCATGGCCCTGTATTTCTCCGTCTCGAACGCTTTCATCGGCCGGCCGAGCCACTTCATCGGTATCGGCAACTTCATCAATCTCTGGGGAAGCGACGCCTTCCGCCAGA
>QHSV01000533.1 GCA_003221655.1 Candidatus Rokuibacteriota bacterium | reverse complement strand
TGAAGCGCTGCTGGCTGAGCACGAGATCACCCCCGTCGCGCCGCACCGAGACGAGCGGGAAGCCGGGCTTCAAGATCCACCCATCCATCATGGCGTTGATCGGCGTGTGGGCGGCGTGGCCGAGCGCGGCCCACAGGTCGCCGGTGTCGGCGTTGGCGTAGGCATGGTCACGGAGATAGCCGCGCACGCCGGCACGGAAGAGGTCGGCGCCCAGATACTGCTCGAGCATGCGCAGCACCGAGGCGCCCTTCTCGTAGGTCAGCACGTCGAACATCGCGTCGGCATCACGCGGCGCCCGCACCTCGAATTCGATGGGACGCGTCGACCAGAGCCCGTCCACCGCGAAGGCGGCGGCGCGGGAGACGCCGAACGTGGTCCACCGCCTCCACTCCGGCTTCCAGGCGTCCACGGCCAGCATCTCCATGAACGTGGCGAACGCCTCGTTCAGCCAGATGCCGTTCCACCACGACATGGTGACGAGGTCGCCGAACCACATGTGGGCGTTCTCGTGGGCGACGACGTCGGCCACGCGCTCCTGCTCGGCGTGCGTCGCCTGGTGCTCATCGACCAGCAGCGCCGTCTCCCGGAACGTGATGGCGCCGAGGTTCTCCATGGCGCCGGCCGCGAAGTCCGGAATGGCGAGCAGATCGAGCTTGTCGCCGGGATAGGGCAGGCCGTAGTACTCCTCGAAGAAGCGGAGTGAGGCGGCGGCCACCTCCTGGCCGAAGGCGGCCAGCTTGACCTTGCTGGGCACGCACCAGACGCGGAGCGGCGTGCGGCCCACGGACACGGGCATGGTCGACTCGAGCTCGCCGACCACGAAGGCCACGAGATAGGTGGACATCTTGATGGTGTCGGCGAACGTGATGACCTTGCGATGTCCCTCGCGGCGCTCGGCCACGATGCGCGTGTTGGAGACGGCGGTGAGGGCGGAATCGATGGCCAGGGTGCTGGCGAAGACGGCCTTGAATCCCGGCTCATCCCAGCACGGGAAGGCGCGACGGGCGTCGGTCGCCTCGAACTGCGTGGCCGCCAGCGTGCGGCTCATGCCGGCCGCGTCCTTGTACGTGCTGCGGTAGAAGCCGCGCAGCTTGTCGTTGAGGATGCCGCTGAAGACCAGGTGGAGCCGCCAGTGGCCCGGCGCGATGGAAGCCGGGAACGTGAGCCGGCAGCGCTCGAGGCTTTCCTCGAGCGCCACCGTGGCCCGCCGTCGCTCGCCCCGCTCGTTCTCGAGCGCCGCGTCCGTGACCGAGAGCTCGGCGGCGTTGAGGACGATCTCCGTGGTCGGCTCCGTCACGGTGACGGCGATCGTCTCGGCGCCGGTGAACGACGCCGTCACCAGATCCGGCTCCAGCCGGATCTCGTAGCGTGTGGGTACGACGTGACGCGGGAGCCGGTAGGGATCCACGGAGTGGTTGCCTCCTTTAGCAGTGGATGGCCAGTCCGTACTCTACCTCATGCCGACGGTCACGTCGTCTCGTTGCTCACCAGCTCACGGCATCGGCAAGGGCACCGCGCTCCATCGCGGTCTTGAACGAGGCGAGATCGTCGTCGATCTTCTGGCGCGCGTCGTGACCGAAGAGCGCGGCCAGCGCGTGACCGAGCTCACCGCCCGGCGGGTCGTACTGCAGCGTGACGCGGACGATGGTCCCGCCGGCCGCGGTCGGCTCGAAGCGCACCGAGCCCGCGTGGGTAACGTCGGCGTTCGCCACCGAACGCCACGCGATCAGCTCGTTCGGCACGTCGTTGATGATCTCGGCGTCCCACTCGAGCCGAGCTCCTGCCGGCGCCTTCACGACCCAGTGCGAGCGCGTCGGCCCGGCCACACGGACGGATTCCAGGTGCGACATGACGTGAGGAAGGTTCTCGAAGTTTCGCCAGAACCGGTAGAGGCGTTCCGGCGATTCCTTGATCGTGATCGAGGTCTCGACGTTGATGCCGAGGTTTCCGCGATGTCGGCTGACGAAGCTTCGTCGCAGCGCGCGGTAGACCCACGGTACGCCGAACACGGCCAGGCCGACTCCCGCGATTGCTCCGATTGCCTTGAGCATGGGACGTCCTCCTGATGAATACAAGAATTTGCGCGGCGTCGGCGAACGACGCCGTCAGGAATGGATGCACCCCTTGTGCCAGGACCCCGGCGGAACGAGCGCAGCGAGGAGCCCCGCGAGCATGTCCCAGCCAGAGGAGTGCCCGATCCGAACCAGCCGGCGCGCAGCGTCGACCAGAGCCGCGGCAGATGCACCGAGAGCGAGTCCGCGCGCCAGGTCGTGCAGCGGAGCGTGGCCGCGGCCGGCGACGAGGTCAGTGAGGAGAACCGCGCTGATCGGATGAGTCGCCTGACGTGCGCGCGCGCAGACGATCTCGCCAGCTGCGCGCCA
>QHSV01000532.1 GCA_003221655.1 Candidatus Rokuibacteriota bacterium | reverse complement strand
TGCGAGGAGGATGCCGTGACTGCATCGCGCATTATCGGCCAGTTCGGTCGGCCCGCTTCCTTCGTGCTTGCGATTTCGCTGATCGTCGGGCCGGCCTTCGCCGCCGATGATTCCGAGGAAGCTTGGGCCGCGCTCGTCAACGGCGGCCATGTTGCGCTGATTCGCCATGGTAACGCGCCGCCCGGCTATGGCGGCGACCCGCCCGGCTTCAAGATCGACGATTGCAAGACGCAACGGAACCTAGATGAAGTAGGGCGCCAGCAGGCCAAAGCGCTTGGCGAGTCCTTCCGCAACCACGGCGTGCACGTGGACCGGATCCGGTCCTCGCCCTGGTGCCGCTGCATGGAAACGGCCCACTTAATGGCTGTCGGCACGGTTGATAGTTCGTGGGCCCTTGTGCCGGACATGAATCCGAATGCCTCTGTACGGCTCCTCGAGCTGAAGGAGATGGTGTCCACCTGGCGCGGACCGGGCACGCTCGTGCTGGTGACTCACGCCCTGACCGTTCGGCCCCTGATCGGGATCTTGCCGGACCAGGGCGAGACGGTAGTGCTCAAACCGACGCCCGGTCGAGGGCCGGGTGTCCACGTTGTGGGCAGGATCGCGGCGCGCCAATAGGGACGGACAACCTCACGCTTGAGTCGAGCGTTCGTGGTGTGAGAAAGGGATCCGGGCAGGCCTTCGCCGGCCATTGCTGGGGCCAGTTCGGCCCTCTCGAGAATCTTCAGCGCACACTGGCCGACAACGTGACCGTCATCGGCGTCCTCAGTTGGACCAGAGGTGACGGTGCTTCGATCACGCGGGAACACGCCACACGCTACGGCGTAACGTTCCCACTTCTTCACGACGGCCCGATCGCGGCCATGAATACGTAGAGCCCGACGACGATCATCTTCGACAAATCGGGTTCGGCAGTGGCATGGGCGCGCGGCTCCTCGAAGCCCTCGCCAAGTGACTGAGTGGCCGGTGAACGGTCCGAGATCCTCGCGTGAAGGGCCTTCTGCGGCGTCGTTTTGCCGGGTCGTCGGCCCTGCTGTGTAATTTGCCCCGGTATATGTAAAAACTATCGGGAAAGTTTCGTCGCTGGCGGGCGCCCGTCAGGCTCGTTGCACCACACGAGTCGCGTACGGCGTTTCGATGATAAATGGATGTTGGCTGGCCATCAGCCTCTCGGGCATCCTTTCGTGTCCTCCCTCCGCCTGACGCGAGCTCGAGCGGCGTCGTGTGATGCAATCACGCGTCGCGCTTGCGGTTCGGCCTCGCCACAAAACGTAGCGGCAGGTGAACCGAGCGTCCGACATCCCCGGCTTGATGCCAGATAACGATCCCTTCGCCGCCCGCCCGCCCTTCTCAACGAGGGCTCGCGGTGGGCGGCAGCCCTCTACGCGCTGAGCGGCACACCGCTTGCATGCGGGTCTGTCATCCCTTGCGGAAGGACGCGGCGACTCACACCCGATGCACGCGCCGCCGTGGCGTCGCCCCCGATTTCCACCGGCGTCGAAACTCCGAAAGGAGGAGCAGCATGAAGAGCAAGACCATAGCGACCGTGAATCACTTGATGCCGTCGAAGTTGATGCCGTCGAAGTGGGGTGGCCGCGGCAGGGCGATTCCGCTACTGCGGATCGCGACCGACCCGAGGACATGGGTGTTCGCCAGTGCCGCCGCCGCCGCGGGCGGCCGCGCGCTCGGCCGGTGGCTCACACGCTTCGAACTCCGAGGCCGAACGGTCCTGATCACCGGCGGCACGCGCGGCCTCGGGCTGGAGCTCGCGCGACAAGCGGGATCCGCGGGGGCGCGGGTTGCGATCTGCGGCCGCGACGCCGACACGCTTGCCCGCGCGCGCGAAAGCCTTTCGCAGATGGGCGCGGCCGTCCTCGCGACGACCTGCGACGTGACCGATCGCAACCAAGTGGCGGAGCTGATTCGCTTCGTACAAGCCGGGTTCGGTCACATCGACGTACTGATCAACAACGCCGGCATGGTCGAGGTCGGACCGGTCGAGGCCATGACCGCCGTCGACTTCGAGCGCGATATGGCCACGAACTTCTGGGGTCCGCTCAACGCCATTCTCGCGGTGCTGCCCCACATGCGGTCCAGAGGTGAGGGTCGCATCGTCAACATCGCGTCCATTGGCGGCAAGCTGAGTGTCCCGCATCTGCTGCCGTATAGCTCGAGCAAGTTCGCCCTCGTCGGGCTTTCCGAAGGACTCCGCGCGGAGCTCCGGGCGTCGGGCATCCTCGTGACCACCGTCTGCCCGGGATTGATGCGCACCGGAAGCCCGCGGCACGCGACGTTCAAGGGGCGGCACGACGCCGAGTACACCTGGTTCAATCTGGCGGACAATTTTCCCCTCCTGTCGATGGACGTGGAGCGCGCGGCGCGGCGAATCTTGAGGGCCGTGCGACACGGGAACTCGCACGTCGTCCTGTCGCTTCCGGCGAAGGT
>QHSV01000526.1 GCA_003221655.1 Candidatus Rokuibacteriota bacterium | reverse complement strand
TTCAGCAGCACCTTCGAGAAGCCGATGATGGAGTTGAGCGGCGTCCGGAGCTCGTGCGACATGCTAGCCAAAAACTGGGACTTGAGTCGGCTGGCCTGCATGAGCTGCGCGTTGGATTCGGAGAGCTCCTCGTAGAGCCGCGCGTTCTCCAGCGAGATGGCGACCTGGTTGGCGAGGACGGCGAGCACCTCCAGCTCCTGATCGTCGAAAATGTCGCCGGAGAGCTTCTCGCCCACGAGCAGGATCCCGGTGAGCTTGCTCTCGATCTTCAAGGGCACGATCAGCGTCGCCTTGATCGCGTCGAGCTCACCCTCGGCCGTCTCGAAGTACGCCGCGATCTCGGGATTCAGCTTGACCTCTTCCTTCACCAGCACCCGGCCCGTCTGGTTCAGCCACTGCACGATCCGGCTGTCGCCCTGGATCGCCACGGCCCCGACGCCCTCGCCGACGGTGGCGTCCTCGCGGTAGACGACGAACGCGCTGCGCTCAGCGTCGTAGATCATCAGGACGCAGTGGGTGAGCGGCACCCCGCGGACGAACCCGTGGACGAGCGTTTCCATCAGCCGTCCGAAATCGAGGATCGAGCCCATCCGCTTGCTGAGGTCTAGGAGCGTCTCGTAGCACCCGCGCCGCCGGCTGAACATGACGCGCTCGATCCGCTCCTCCAGCCGGTGCCCGAGCGGGCTCACGAGCATGGTCATCACGAACCCCAGCGGCAGGATGACCCACAGCGGGTTCAACTCGTCCCAGTCCGCGTACTGCTCGGCCGCGACCAGCACCGAGGTGAGCACGCCCCACAGCAGGAGGTAGATCGCGCCCTTCTTCACCACCACGTTCACATCGAAGAGGCGATAGCGCACGATCGACGTCCCGAGCATGAGCGCGAATACCATGTTCGCGGGGATGCCCAGCGGGTACACGAAGTCCGCCGCCGGCACGAAGCGGGCGAGGATGAACCGGGCGAAGTCGATGAGGCCGCCGATCAGGCTCACCAGGGTTCCCAACAAGATCAGGGTCGCGCGATTCCGTCGGAAGCTGGAGTCGACGTCGTGGTAGGTCCGGACAAGGTGCAAGAGCCCGTAGATGAGGAAGCAGTTGAAGTAGACGAAGAAGGGTGTGTACAGCAGGCCGGTCGCCGGCGCCCATCCCCAGTACGTCGACTTCACGCCGCTCATGAAGAGTGACGAGCCGCTCAGGTTGATGATGCTGAAGAGGAGCGCGAGCGCGTACACGACGAGCAGGGAAGTCCGGTGGCGCGTCGTGCTCTCGAGGAAGATCAGGACGAAGTGGTAGTAGAAGGCCGGGAGCGCGATGACCCCGGTGTGGATGACGATCTCCCAGAAGACCGCGGTCGCCTCGTCCGGTGACCTCCGGAGCATGAAGACGCCAAAGTTCCAGACGGCCATGCCGCCCACGAAATACGTGAACAGGCGGTTCAGTCGGCTCCCGGGGTTGCGGAAGAGCGTGATCCCGGCGAGGGAGACGTTCAGGACCAGCGCGAGGAGCGGGAGAAAGTTATGAGGCGTCACGCGTGTCCCCCTCGGCACCCTCGAGAGGGGAATAGGCCTTGTCCTTCTTGCGCTGCTGCTCGATCTCGTGCTTGAGAATGCCGAAGACGAGCATGTCCCAGCACTGACCGTCCTGGTATCCCGCCTGCCGGAGAATACCCTCCTGCCGGAAGCCGTTGCGCCGCAACGAGTTAGCGCTCAGTCGGTTGTACTCGTACACCTTCGCCTCGATGCGTCGGAGTCCCAGCACGTCCACCCCATAGTAGGAGATGAGCTTACCCGCCTCCACACCAAATCCACGGCGGATCGCCTTCGGGTCGGTCAGCATGACCTCGAGAAAGGCGTAGCCCTCGAGGAGGTGGATGTTGAACAACCGCGCCACGCCGAGGGGCCTGGCCCACTCTACGCTGGCCTCGATCACGAGGACGATCTGCGTCGAATCCATCAGGCACGCCTCGTAGAACGAGGGGTCCTTGTCGTATACGTGCTTGTAGGAGTTCAGGAACTCGCTCCCGACCATGCGCTCGATGAACGGATCTTCCGCCCACTCGGAGAGATACTCGAGATCCGCCGGCGAGAATGTCCGGAGGTAGACGCGTAGCCCCTGCGAGACCACGCCCCGTCGGCGCGCGTTTCCCTCGCCAGGGCTCGACGACACGGACGGCGCCTCGTCCACGGCGATCATTTCCCCCCTGCGTTAGTCCTCGATGAACGTGATCTCAAGGCGCACCGTGGGGTCCCCCAGCGCACGCTCGTTCGCGAGCACCCGTACGAGGTCGCCACTGTCCTTCTTGTAGACCGCGACGTGATTGACCTCGAACGGCTGCCTGAACTTCCCCGTGAAGGCCGCCTTGCAGATCCCGAGGCCCGGGCACATCGTCTTCGGGTCGGCGCCGACCACCGCCGTCG
>QHSV01000525.1 GCA_003221655.1 Candidatus Rokuibacteriota bacterium | reverse complement strand
ACGCCTGCGAGGAACAAGCCGAGAAACGGCAGAACGTTAAGGCAATGTTGGGCACGCTTTCTCATAGATGAGACTCCTGTCGCCATGGATTTGGAAATAATATCGATTATAGGGCAGCAGAGGGAATCTGAACATCGCGCAAATAATTCGCGGCACCGAGGGCGCGGCCGGCGATCAGAACCCGGTGACGTATCGCAGCTTCCCCGCCGTCACCTCGAGAGCGTGGACGAAACAACGAGCAACTCGCGCCGCGCATCCGGGCCCGCAACTGGCAGTAGCCGCTATTCCGCTCTACCAGACGGTTACGTAGTAGGCGCCCCACTCCGGGTCTTTACCTGAAGTTGTACGGAGACTAGCGAGTCCACACCGAGTCCACACCGAGCCCCGGTGCTCGTCTAGGCCGGGGCGCTGGTGCGCGTCGTGGCGTTCCGCTAGACTCCTCGCCAGCCGTCCTCCACCGAGATCCTATGAAGGTGCAATGGAAGAAGCAGAGCGGGCCGCTGCTGGTAAGCTCCTTCAACCTTGTTCAGCCAAAACGAGGAAGAGAGGAGCCGACGATGACCAGAGCGACCCGCACTGCCGAGTATACCGGAGCGACCGCGCTGTGCCTGTACCTCGCCTTCGAGCTGGGGAGCAAGGAGTGGAAGCTCGGGTTCACGACCGAGCCCGGGGTCACGCCGCGCGTGCGCACGATGCCGGCGCGCGATCTCGCGCGGCTGACCCGGGAGATCGCCGACGCCAAGCAATGGTTCGGCCTGAAGGCCGCCACCCCGGTGCGGAGCTGCTACGAGGCGGGCCGCGATGGGTTCTGGCTGCACCGGTACTTGACCTCTAGCGGGATCGCGAACGTGGTCGTGGACTCGTCGAGCATCGAAGTGAATCGCCGGCTCCGGCGCGCGAAGTCGGATGCCCTGGATGTCCGCAAGCTGCTCGGGATGCTGCTGCGCTACCACGCGGGCGAGCGCGCCGTGTGGAGCGTGGTGCGCGTGCCCACGGTAGAGCAGGAGGATCGGCGCCAGCTGCATCGCGAGCTCCGGACCTTGAAGCAGGAACGCACGCGGGTGGCGAATCGGATGAACGGCCTGCTCGCGAACCAGGGCCTCTGGCTGCCGCCGGGCACCGACGTCGGGGCCGCGGCCAAGACGGTGCGCCTGTGGGACGGCTCGCCCGTGCCCGTGGCGCTGCGGGCGCGGTTGGAGCGGGAATGGGAGCACGCGCAATTCCTGCGCACGCGGATTCTCGAGTTGCAACGCGAACGCCAGCGCGCGATTGCCCACGGTCGCGGCGAGGCCATCGACAAAGTCCGGCAGCTGCTCCGCCTGCGCGCGGTCGGGCCAACCGGCGCGTGGGTCTATGTGAACGAGTTCTTCGGGTGGCGACGGTTTCGGAACCGTAAGGAGGTCGGGGCGGCGGCGGGGCTCACGCCGACGCCGTACCAGAGTGGCGACGGGAGCCGGGAACAAGGGATCAGCAAGGCGGGGAGTCGGCACATCCGGGCGGTCGCCATCGAGATGGCCTGGTGCTGGTTGCGGTATCAGCCGCGGAGCCGCCTGAGCGGATGGTATCAGGCGCGGTTCGGCCGCGGCGGTCTACGAGCCCGGAAGGTGGGGATCGTGGCCCTCGCCCGGAAGTTGCTGATCGAGCTCTGGCGCTTCCTCGAGTTCGGCGTGGTGCCGGAGGGCGCAAGCCTGAAGACGGCGTAACGAGATGTCCGGTCGGAAGCGGAGGAACGACGGAGTGACTGCGCAACCTGGTGGGAGCCGCTCGATAACGGCACCGGGCCTGACGACAAGGCCGCCACTGAGATGGGGCGCGCTTCCTCACGAGTTTGCCGAGATTCGCCGCAGAGCGAATACAGGATGGGGTGACCGACCCGCGTGGTCGGCACGGATAGAAGGTCGTCCGAGGCCTTTCGGCCAGGACGAATGTCGCGGCAAGCTGCCAGGAGCACGTCACTCCGCGGCCGTTCGTGGCGTATCACTCGAAACTGGGGCTTGACAGCAGAGGGCCTCATAGAAGGTGCCCATGCGGCTGATCGGGCTCGCGGTCGTTCTCACTCTCAGCCTCACGCTTGTGCCGCTCGCGGCCGAGGCACAACCGACTGGGAAGGTAGTA